>CAHJWT010000013.1 GCA_903643075.1 Sphingomonadaceae bacterium
ATCGCCGCCGGAATTCGGATGGTATGCTGCCGGGCTGGTCGTGCTGGCGTTGCTCGGCGTTGGCAGCACGCCGCCAAGCTTCTCGCGGGTCGTTACCGCGTGCTTCGACCGCCGGCGCGGCCTAGCGCTTGGGCTGATGATCGGCGGCCTCGGCGTGACCGCGATCCTCGCGCCGCTCGTCATGACCCGGGTGATCGCGGAGATCGGGTGGCGGGGCGGCTATTGGGTACTCGCGGGACTGGTCGTGACGTTCGGAGGAGGGGGCTTATGGCTGATCCGCAGCGATCCCGCGTCGCTTGCCGGCACCGGCGGACGGCGCGCGGCCGCGAGCGGTGACTGGGCCGCCATTCGCCGCCCGCTCTACTGGTTCGTGCTACTGTGCTTCGCCGCGCCGGCGCTGTTCGGCGGGGGCTTTCTGCTGCACCTCATCATCATATTGCGAGCCCGCGGTTTCAGTGCCGACGAGGCGGCGTCAGTTCAGGCGTTGATCGGCCTGTCGATCGTCTTCGGTCGCTGCGTCTCGGGGCTGGCGATGGACCGCGTCTTCGCACCCCGCGTCGCGGCCGCCGCCTTCGCCGTCTCGGCGGGTGGAACGGCGCTGCTGTTATCGACCAGCGGGCCATTGCTCTGCCTCGCCGCGCTCGGCATCGGGCTGACCATCGGTGCCGAACTCGACATCCTGGCCTTCATCCTGTCGCGCTACTTTGGCGTGCCGAGCTTCGGGCGGCTGTACAGCCTCGCCTATAGCGTCATGATCCTTGCCGGCGGTGCCAGTCCGCTCCTGATCGCGCGTCTGTCGCGCGGCGGTGACTACCGCCCGGCGATCTTCGTCTGCGCCGCCGGGCTGGCGGTGTTCGCGGTGGCCGTCGTCACGCTACCCCGTTTCCATCCGACGCGGTCTTCTCTTTCACCGGAGGGCACCGCTTGATCGGGCCGCGCGCAACTCGACCAGTCTTGCAGCGCCGCGTTCCGGCTCGACGCGAAGCCAATCTATCGGGAGAGTAGCTCGTGAAGACGTTTATCGACCTGTCGATCCCGGTGACCAATGACGTGGTGACCGACCCGCCGGCGTTGAGACCACGCATCACCTACACGTTGCACGAAGAGGGCGCCGCGCAGATGCTGCCGCTGTTCCCGGGGTTGACTGTAGAGGACCTCCCCGAAGCCGAGGGTTGGGCGGTCGAGGAGATCACGCTGTCGACCCACAGTGGCACGCACATGGATGCGCCGTGGCACTTCCATTCGACCACTGATCACGGCGCGCGCCGGTCACCGACTATCGATGAAGCAGCACTCGACCTGTTTCTCCGTCCCGGCGTCAAGCTCGACTTCCGACATTTCACCGACGGCTATGTCGCGACCGCCGCCGACGTCGAAGCCGAACTCACCCGCATCGGCCACGAGCTTGCGCCGTTTGACATCGTCCTCGTCAACACCGCCGCAGGTGCGGCATATGGCGGTTCAAACTACGTGGATACCGGATGCGGCCTGGGACGCGAGGCGACGCTCTACCTGACGGCACGCGGCGTTCAGGTGGTTGGGACTGATGCGTGGTCGTGGGACGCGCCGTTTGTCCACACCGCAGCGCGCTTTACCCGGGAGCGCGATGCATCGATTATCTGGGAAGGCCACAAGGCCGGACGCGAGACGCCTTATTACCAGATCGAAAAGCTTCACAATCTTGAGAGCCTGCCGGCCACCGGCTTCACCGTAGCTTGTTTTCCAGTCAAAATCGCCCGCGGGTCGGCCGGCTGGATTCGCGCCGTCGCGATCCTGGGTGCCTGAAGGTGGAGGTGGGTTGCCCCGCCCTCGTTGCGAAGACATCGGCTGACTGCCCGAACTTTGTGCCGTCGAGCACGAACTGATGTCCGCGCGACGGTCGTGGAAGGCTAGCCCCGAATCATTCTGGGAGAGTCGTGTTGATAGCGGGCCCGAAGTTACGGCCTTAACAAAGGTCCAAAGTTGGTAACTCCGCAGATAGAGGCGAATGGCGGCTATGGGGTCGTAGCCGCGAAGTAGCCCTATCGGGCCATTGCGGCGGACACCGGCGTCCCTTGGTACGTGATAGGCGTAACCCACGCGCTCGATGCGAGCTTCAATTTCCCGGGCCATTTGCACAGTGGGGACGTCCGTCTGAGCGAACTGACGCGGCACGTGCGTGCGCTGGTTGACGACTGTCAGGTTGCCTGTCGAGCGACATGAACTGGCGTTCGCTTTCGGGGACGGCGATGCGGCCCGAAATGTCTGAGGATTGCGATCCTCCAGCTAACGCACGGACGAAGCAGCGAGGCATAAGTTGAGCCTAAGCCCGCCAACTTTACGCTGAGCTACTGTACAGAGTTGCCGATATCGAACACGACGCCTTGGGCCAGCGGCAATGCTCGCCCGTAGTTGATCGCGTTGGTCTGTCGCCGCATGTACGCCTTCCACGCGTCCGACCCGCTTTCGCGGCCGCCCCCGGTCTCCTTTTCGCCGCCGAACGCGCCGCCGATCTCGGCGCCCGACGTACCCATGTTGACGTTGGCGATGCCGCAGTCCGACCCCGCCGCAGATAGGAAGCGCTCGACGTCGCGGATGTCGGTGGCGAAGATTGAGGACGAAAGGCCCTGCGGCACATCGTTCTGCAGTCGAATTGCTTCGTCGATGGTCGCATAACGCAGGACGTAAAGGATCGGCGCGAACGTCTCTGTGCGGACGCATTCGTGCTGCGCTGACACTTCGACCAGCGCAGGGCGGGCATAGAAGCTCGTATCGCCGTTGACGTCCACCCGTTCGCCGCTGTGGACGCGGCCGCCCGCTGCCCTGACTGCGTCGAGGGCGTCGTTCATGGCGCGAAACGCTTGTCCGTCGATCAGCGGACCGACGAGGTTGACCGGATCGAGCGGGTCGCCGACCCGGACCGTGCGGTACACGTCGATCAACGCCGGCACCAGCCGATCATAGACGTCGTCGTGCACCAGCAGACGACGCAGCGTGGTGCACCGCTGTCCGGCCGTTCCCATCGCGGCGAACGCGACAGCGCGGAGTGTAAGGTAGAGGTCGGCCGACGGGGTGACGATCGCCGCGTTGTTGCCGCCGAGCTCGAGAATGGCGCGGCCGAACCGCCGCGCGACACGGACGCCGACCTCCCGGCCCATCGCGGTCGAGCCGGTCGCGGACAGCACGGCTATATTCGGGCTGTCGACCAGCGCCGCGCCGACGTCACGCCCGCCGAGGACCAGCCCGAACAAGCCGTCGGGAGTATCGTCGCCGAACTTTTGCCGCGCCTCGGCGACGATCGCGGCGACCGCGAGCGCGCTCAGCGGCGCCTTCTCCGACGGCTTCCACACCACGCTGTCGCCGCAGACAAAGGCCAGCGCGGCGTTCCAGCTCCAGACGGCCACGGGAAAGTTGAATGCCGAGATCACACCGACCGGGCCGATAGGATGCCATTGCTCGGTCAGCCGATGGTCGGGCCGTTCGGACGGGATACACAGGCCATGGAGCTGACGCGACAGCCCGACGGCGAAATCACAGATGTCGATCATCTCCTGGACCTCGCCGAGACCCTCGGAAAGCACCTTGCCGACTTCGATCGCGACGAGGCGGCCGAGCGCGTCCTTGTGGCGGCGCAGCGACGCGCCGATCTGGCGAACGAATTCGCCGCGGCAGGGAGCGGGGACCAGCCGCCAACGCCGGAAGGCCGCCTGCGCTGCTACGATGGTCTGCTCGACCTCGGCGCCGGTCGAGACCTGAACTGATGCGATGACCTCGCCTGTGATCGGCGAAGCGACCTCGAGCGCGCCGCCGTCGAGCAACTCGGGTCCAACCCCCAGTGCAGCCAGAAGCCGGCGCGTCTCATCGGGATATACCGTCGTCATGCGAGCGCCGCCGCACGCATCAGAACCGCACCGTCATCGCGATGAGGTTGAAGACCACGGCGACGTAGAGGATCATTCCCATGGCGCCAAGGATCAGTGCGCTCCACAGCTTGCGGGTCCAGCGGCGTCCATCGCGCCACGTGAGCCACGCGTTCCACGCCGCGATCCCGACCGCTCCGACGAAGGCGACCACACCCGCGATCTGGAGCAGCCACAGCCATGGATCGACGACCGAGGTCAGGAGCGTCGCCGAGGCCACCACGGTCGAGACGAAGGCCACCCAGCCCAGGAGGACCGCCAGCACCAGTCCGGCCATGATCCGCGTCGCGTGGTAGGCGCGGCGGGCCGGACCCGCGACCGCCATCGGCGCGGCGTAGCGGCGGCGCACGAACCACGATCCTGGCCAGTAGAGGAAGGTCAACGCCAGCACGCCGAGGCTGAGGTAGAGCGCGGGCAAGATCCACGCCGCCGACAGCGTCGCCGGCACCCGATCGAAGACGACGAACGGCGACTCGCCGTCGACGCTCCAGCGAACGGGACGGCCGTCGAGCACCTTGGCGGCAAGGCGCTCATGTCCGCCGCGTTCGCGCCAGACGAACGGCGCGATCTCGGTCCATTGCCGGACTGCTCCCGCGGCATTCTTGAGGTCGGCAACGACGAGGTCGCCGTCCTTGCCCACCGTCACCTCTGTCTGGGTGACAAGGGTCAACGCCTTCAGCCATGTCGACCCGGCGCGGCGGCTTCCTCGCCACATCCCGGCCATCGACCGGGCGTGCTCCGCCGCGGTCGTCGCCTTGATTCGGCCGTCGCGCTCGGTGGTAGGGAAATACCTGTCCATGAAGTCCTGGAACAAGGCGACACGCAGGGGATGGGCGCCGCCCTGCCGCCCTGCGCTGTTGAACGAGACGAACAGCCCTACGCCCTCCGGCACGACGAGATGCAGCGATGTGTGGAAGGTCTCGATATCGCCAAGATGGCCGATCACCTCGCGACCGTTAAGGTTGGTCTCGAAGAACCCCAGCTCCATCCGGTTGAGCGGCGGGATCACCGAAGCGGGGTCGACCTTCCCAATCGGGCTGGCATGCATCATCTGCGCCGCCTTTGACTGAAGAATCCCTTGCCCGTCCGCCAGATGGGCGATCATGAATCGGGCCATCGCGTCGCCGGAGGCCGAGAGCGATCCGGCGGCGGTGACCTGAACGTTCTCGAATGGCTTGGCGGGTTCGGAGGCGCGCGAGTAGCCCGTTGCCATGAATGGAGCCAGCGCCGGTGGAAGCGGCTGGCGGAAGGTTGCGTAAGTCATGCCCAAGGGCACGAAGATGCGGCCCTCGACATAATCGTCGAATGGGACACCGGTCCGGCGCTGGACGATGTATGCGGCGAGCATGGTGGCCCAGTTCGAATAGGCCGGGGTCGTGCCCGGCGCGTAGATGCGCTGCGGTGTGCCCGCCTTGAGGAAAGCCTCGAGCGATCTGAGGTCTTTGGCGCTTGCAAGGAAATCGTTCTTGCCGGCTTCCTCGAAACCGGATGTGTGGGTCATCAGCTGCCGCATAGTCACTGGCCGGCCATCGTAAAGCGGTATCTTGAAGTCGAGGTAGTCGTTGACGTCGCGGTCGAGATTGATCCGGCCGGTCTCGACCTGCTGCATGACGGCGGTCCACGTAATCAGCTTGGAGACCGAACCCACGCGGAAAAGCGTCTTCATCGGATCGACCGGGGTGTGCCGGGCGATATCGGCCTGGCCGAACCCCCGTTCGGTCAAGACCTTGCCGTCCTTGACGATTACAACCACCGCACCCGCGATGTCGCCGCTGCGCAAGGCAAACGGCATGTAGCCATCGAGCCACGCGTCGAGATCGACCGCGGTCAACGCGTGGGTCGCGAGCAACGCAGACGGGGCGACGACCGGGGTGGATGCTGACTCGAGTGGCGAGGCGAGCGCAGCCGAAAGCGTGTCCTGAGCCAGCAAACGACCGCCGAGCAACGCGAAGATGCACGCCGACAGAAGCTTGAAGCGCATCACCCTGCTCCTCGTTAACACAACCGCATTGCCGATCCCCGCGCCAATCAGAGCAATGATGTCCTGATCCGGACAGTCTATCCCAATCGAATAATTGTCAACGAAATAATCGATAATCGGTGCCCAGGCAACACACAGGTCCTCGAACTCTTTTTGACAGCGGACAAATCAAGCCGAATAAAGATCCGTGCCATGTCGATGGTACTGAATTGCTGACCGACATCTGAACAATATAAATGGATGACCGATATACGGCATCTGAAATAAGCCTGTCGACGACCGCAACTGGGGTCGGGCTGCCGTAGTACGTTTAGCCCTTGAAAAGGCCTTTTTATTGCCGTGGCTGGCTGCGTTGATATTGCAGGGGTGCCTTGACTGTCCCGCCTAGCGCCGCTGCCGCATGATTGATGAAGAGCAGGGAACGCGGGACGCTGCGTCCGAAACGGTGGTTCGGCACCTGCTTCAGGTTAAGCTGATTGACGCTCTGAGAACGCGACTTCGTCTTCCAGAGGACGTGCGAGCCGGACTTCTTGAAGGATTGGCGGATCCGCAGCTGAGGAAGGCCATCGACACGATCCACGCGGACCTGAGCTGTGACTGGACGATTAGCCGACTGGCTGACGCAGCTGGCTTGTCGAGATCGGTATTTGCCAAACGCTTCAATGCCCGCGTTGGAATGCCGCCGATCGCCTACCTCACGATGTGGCGGTTTATCATAGCAAAACAAGCGCTTCGTCAAACAATGCGCCCAATCAGCGAGATAGCCTCTGACGCTGGTTATGCTTCGACCAGTGCGTTCAGTAATGCCTTTCGAGCCGCTAACGGCGTTGGCCCAGGCCAATACCGCACCGGGGAAGTTCAACACAATTGAATCAAGTTCGCCATGCGGTAACTTCGAACCGGCGAACTCCATCGTTGCGCAATTGCGGCATGGACGCCGGTCGATCTTTTTCTGAATTGTAATCCTGCGGTTGAGCAGTCGCTCGCGGGTAGCGTGAGCAATTGCTAGGCTGCGACCGCTTGTGACGAACCCGCAGCTCTGCGGCCATGCCCCGTTCGATCTGACGCGCTCGTTCTCTTCCGCTCCGGCCGGATGCCATCGAGGGGGCCCGGATCGGCTAAGTCGCCTTCCTCCTCTCCGCTACAACTACTTCGCCGGGGCCGGCCTAGCCGCAACCATCACATTGGTGCCGATGAGTCCGGACCCGGGAACGGTACGCGCTTTCGGCACAAAATGCGCAACCTCGCAACGCACGGCGCAATGCTGGCTCCATGTCAGACGACTATGACAGCGCGACAGAACCATAGCAGCATGGCGTCGGACCGGGGAAGATAAATTGGGCACATTGCAGTATTCGATAAATCTCGTGGCGCTCGCGACCGCCGCGGCATTTCCCACCGCTGTCATCGGGCAGGAGGCGAGCCCGCCGGTGACGCCGCCCAATACCGTAAACGCCGAGCCGACGACCGATACCGGCCAGCTCCAGGACATCGTCGTCACCGCGCAGCGGCGGTCGCAGAACCTCGAGCGGGTGCCGATTTCGGTCGCCGCGATCAGCGGAGCCGCTCTCGAGACCCGTGGCATCGAGGCGGTCACCGATCTCGGCACCTCGATCTCGGGGCTCGTCTTCCAGCGGATCAACGGCATCGTCCTGCCCTTCCTTCGCGGCGTCGGCAACACCGGCAACGCAGCAGGTAACGAACCCAGCGTTGCGACCTATGTTGACGGCGTCTATTATCCGCGAGCCATCTCGTCGTTCTTTGACCTGAAAAACATCGAGCGCGTGGAGGTTTTGAAGGGTCCTCAGGGAACCCTGTTTGGCCGCAACTCGACCGGCGGCGTCATCAACGTCATCACGCGCGACCCGTCGCACGACTTCTCGCTCGCCGCGAGCGGCGAGTACGGCCGGTTCAACGCTTTGCAGGGCGACGCCTACATCACCGGCGGCTTAAGCGACACGCTCGCCGCGGACCTGTCGGTCAGCGCCAAGACGAGCGACGGCTTCGGCCGGAACATCGCGACCGGCGGCCGTTACGGCTACGAGGACAGCGTCCTCGTCCGCGGCAAGGTGCTGTGGACGCCCGGTCCCGACACGCGTATCACCGCTTCGGCGTTCTATTCGGGATCGAAGCAGAGCAGCCAGCGCGCGTCGTTCCCCGGCTTCCCGAGCAAGTCGTTCCTGACGGCGACGATCCTGCGGCCGGAGTCGATCAGCTTCTACGACGGGACCGACGACTCGAACAGCCGCGACGTTTTCAAGGTGTTCGGCGGCACGCTGCGCATCGAGCAGAACCTGCACTTTGCCAAGCTGATCAGCATTAGCGCCTACACCAAGAGCGACGAGAATTCGGTCTACGACGTCGATTTCCTGCCGCAGAACGACGCCGTCGCGCAAGGTATCGGCCCGGTCAAGGTGTTCACTCAGGAAGTGCAGTTAGTCAACGCACCAAGCTCGCCGTTCGACTGGATCGTCGGTGCCTATTATTATAACAACGTCACGGCCTATTCGTCGCTGACCTTTACGGGGCCGCTGTTCGGCGGGTTTGACAATAATCAGCCGGCGCGGCAGAAGGTCGAATCGATCGCCGGGTTCGCGCAGGCCACCTACGAGATCCTGCCGAAGCTGAAGGTGACCGGCGGCATCCGCTATACGCACGACGATCTTCGCGGCAGCGGACAGTTTCAGCTGCTCGGGCCGCCGCCGACGCCGCTGGTCACGAACGTTCCGCCCGGTAGCGACACGATCGGCAAGGTCACTTTCAAGGCCGCGGTCGATTATCAGTTCACCGACGACGTGCTCGGCTACGTCTCGTTCAGCCGTGGTTACAAGGCGGGCAACTTCAACCTGCTGACCTACGGCAGCTCAACGCCGACGCGGCCCGAAGGCATCGATGCCTATGAGGCCGGGGTGAAGTCGGAGCTGTTCGACAAGCACGTCCGCCTGAACGCGGCCGGCTTCCACTACGAGATCTCCAACCCGCAGGTCGCTCTGATCAAGGGCCAGACCATCTTCTTCTCAAACGCCGGCGGCTCGGAAGTGAACGGCGGTGAGTTTGATGCCGAGTTTGCCATCGCCCGCGGCCTGTCGGCACGAGCCGGGGCGACATACCTCGATTCACACTACACCGACTATGTCGGCGCGCCGGCATCGATCCCCGACGTCGTCAACGGCGGCTCGATTCCAGTCGCCGGCGGGATCGACGCCAAGGGCAACCGGACGCCGCTGGCGGCGAAGGTGACCTTCAACATCGGCGGCGACTATTCGATCGAGACGCGGCACGGCACCTTCACGCTGACCGCCGACCTTTACCACAATAGCGGCTATTTCTTCGAACCCGACAACCTGCTGCGGCAGGGCTCGTACAACCTGCTCAATGCGCAGCTACGGTGGAAGGTCGCCAAGCGTTACGCGGTCCGGGTGTTCGGCCGCAACCTGCTCAACGAGAAGATCATCGCCGGCGCGGCGAGCTACCAGGGACCGACCGGCTTCGCCTACGTGCCGTCGCCGCCGGTTACCTACGGCTTCGCGTTCGACGTCGACTTTTGATCGCCTGCCATAAGACGCGCGTGACTTGACTTGACCAAAGGCATTGAAGGGCAACGCCGGCGCTCGTCCGGCGACCTCGGGGGAGAAGCCGGATCGGCTTCAGGCGGTCGTCGGCAGCTTCGCTGCCGAGGACCGCGCACAACCGAAGGATCCTCCGTGGACCAAACGACCGCAAGCGCCCCGAATCTCGCCGACGTGCCGATCGCGATCGCTCATTCCGATCAGCTCATCATCCGCGGAGCATGGGTCGCCCCTCACTCGTCGAGCACGCGTGACCCGATCAACACCAATGACGACGCCGCCGCCTACAACGTGGCGCGCAGCATCCGCACCGGCACCTTCGTGCAGAACGGGCCCAAGTTCGATTTCTCGACCGGCTTCGGCGGGTTCAAGCAGTCCGGCCTCGGCCGCGAAGGCGGCAGCGGCGGCATCCACCACTACCTCGAGATGAACAGTCGTCTTCGACGCCGGGCCAGCCATCGCGGAGCCGCCCCTGACAGAGCCCGTCATTTGACGACGCGCGGTCCCGGCCAGGCAGCGCGGTGAGCCTCGCCGGTCGGTCGATTGTCATTACCGGCGCCGCTGCCGGGATCGGTGCGGCAACGGCGCGGCTGGCGGCGAAACAGGGAATGCGTGTCACCTTGGCCGATCTCGACCTCGACGGAGGTGCCGCCGCCGTCGCGGCGATCGAGCGCGACGGCGGCATGGCGCAGTTCGTTGCCACCGATATTGCCGAAGAGGCGGCGGTCGCTGCGCTCGTTGCCACAGCGGTCGACCGCTTCGGTCCGCTCCACGCCGCATTCAACAACGCCGCAATCCCCAGCCATAGCCACACCGCCGCGCCGGCAGACTTCGCCGACATGCCGACGGTGGCGATGCACCGCAGCCTGGCCGTCAACGTCATGGGAACGTTCTTCTGCATGCGGCATGAAATCAACGCGATGCTGGCGACAGGCGGCGGCGCCATCGTGAACACCGCGTCGAACGTCGGCGTCCTCGCCATCCCGCAGGCGGTCGACTACATCGCGTCGAAGCACGCGGTCATCGGCCTGACCAAGTCGGCCGCGCTCGATTATGCTAAGCGCAATATCCGCGTGAACGCCGTCCTGCCCGGAGTGACTAAGTCGCGGATGATGGAGGAATCGTTCGCCAAGAACCCGGAGCTGATCGAGTGGGCGAACTCGGTCCAGCCGAATGGCCGCATCGCCGACGCGGAGGAGATCGGCCAAGCGGCGTTATGGCTCTTGTCCGACGCGGCTTCGTTCGTCACCGGTATTTCGATGCACGTCGACGGCGGCTACTCGATCGTCTGACCCGTCCATTCCCGCTGCCGGCGTAGCGCGCCACGCCCGGTAAACAGCAGCAGCGCGACGACGGGCAACGCCAGTGACACGACGATTGCGATCGACATGCCGACCTTGGCCTCGTTGTGGAACACCCTGTCGGTGACCAGCGCGACGGTGAGCGGCCCGAGGCCCGAGCCGAGCAGGCCGGTGACGAGGGTGAACCCGGCCGTCAGCCGGCCGCGCAGCAGCGGCGGTGCGATCCGGGCCCAGGCGGCGTACGAGCCCGGCCCAATCATCCCGAACAGGACAAGGCCGATGGCGAGCATCGCCAGCATCGGCCATGGTCCCGGCATGAAATAAGCGCCCGCGACGAACGGCCAAGCGAGCAGCGCGCCGATCGCAGGCACCACCAGGCACGCGTCGCGCAGGCCGCCGCGGTAGGCCCGATCGATAATCGCGCCGCCGCCAAGCGAACCGATGATGCCGGTCGCAGCGACGACCAGTCCCCACATCCAGCCGACCCGCCCGGGCGGTAAGCCGAACAAGCGCGCCAGGAAGGCCGGCGTCCACGCGGCGAGCGCGTAGAACACGAACGACGCGAGGCCAAAACCGACGAAGGTATGGAACAGCAGTGCGGCGTGCGCTCGACTGAAGCGGACCATGCCGTCCGACCGCGGCTCCGGTCGGCGTCCAGCTGTCCTCGCCGGCCGCGGATCGCGCATCAGGAAGGCAGTAAAGGCGAGGACGACGCCCGGCAGTCCGGTGACGAGGAACACCGCTTGCCACGGCGCGACGTTGCCAAGCAGCACGAAGGACACGAACGGGGCGCCGGCGAAGGCGGCGACTACCAAGCCGCCGACCGCCAGCGCGACGCCGCTGCCCAGATAGATCCCGGCGGCGTAGACCCCCATCGGCGCACCCAACCGGTCGCGCGGGAAAAGATCGCCGATCAGCGAGACAGCGGTCGGGTTGACGCTCGCCTCGCCCGCGCCGACGAGGGTTCGGGCGGCGAAGAGCTGCCAGAAGTTGCCGGCGAGGCCGCACGCCGCCGAGGCGAGCGACCAGACCATGACGCCGAGATAGGCGATGCGGCGGCGCGAGAAGCGGTCGACCGCCCAGCCGATCGGCAGACCGGCGACGGCGTAGCACAGGCCGAAGGCGAAACCCTGGAGGAGGCCGATCTGGGTATCGCTGAGGTGCAGCGCGACCTTCATCGGCGCGACCTGGAGCGCGATGATCTGCCGGTCGAGCGTCGACAGGACGATGAGGATCAGGAGGACGGCGACCGAGCCCCAAGCCGCGCCGGGCGCAACCGGCGCAGCGGGTGCTACAAGATTCTTGGATGGGTTGGCGAAGCCGTCCGAGACGGCCAAGTCGGCGGCCACCTTGCGCTCACCGCCTGCCATCGATTGATCCTCTTGCCCGCGGCATCCCGGTCAGCGCGTCGCCAGCAGTTCGCGCCCTCAATACTTGAACGACGCGGTAATGCCGTACGTTGCCGGTTGGCCGGGAAAGCGGACGATCACGTCCGACACCCGGATGACATTAGTCCAGTAATATTCGTTAAAGATGTTCTTGCCCCAGAGGAACGCCTTCCACTTCCCCGACGCTGCTTCGATCCCCAATTGACCGTCGACGAGCGTGTTAGCCTTGATGTCGAACGGGGCAAGCGCCGCCTGCGAGGTTGATCCCGGCGGATCGAACACAGCTGACGTCCGGCTGCGATAGGCGACGTTCGCGCCAATGAAGCCATTGATTCGAGCCGTCACTGGACGAGTATAGTTGACGTCGCCGTTGACGCTGTACTTTGGTGTGAAGTTGAACGGCGATCCGGCTTGGCTCTGGAGCACGCCGTCGACCGTCTGGCCGATGTAGTTCTGGATCTTGCTGTCGAGATAGGTGCCGCTCAGCGCCAGCGTTAGGTCGGCCACCGGTCGCAGGACGGCGGAAAATTCCACGCCCCTGATCCGTGACTTGGGGATCGTGTCCTGCGCGTTAATGTTGCCGAACGGCGGCCCGACGTTGATCCGGGCGCGAAGCTGCTTGTTGATATAGTCGTACTGGAAGATCGCGGCGTCGACGCGGAGCAACCGGCCGAAGGCGGCGCGGCCGCCGAGCTCGTACGCGGTCAGCTGTTCCTGGACGACCGGATTATACGCGATCAAATCGGTCGTATTGAGCGTCGAGAAGTTGCCCGCCTTGTAGCCGCGGCTGATCCGCCCATAGAGCAGCGACTGCTCGGTCGGCTTGAAGTTAAGGTTGACGTTCCACGGCACGTTAGTCTCGGTCAGGGTCCGCGTCCCGACTCCCGGGGTCAGCAGCGGCAGCCCGGCCTCGTCCTTGGCCTGTGCCGCCGGAGTCGTGTAGACCGAGTAGCACTGGCCCGGAACGAGCGGTGCGATCGGGGCAAGGCCGGCACCGCCGCGGAAGACGTTGATCAGACCCGTGTAAGCCGGCGACGAGAAGGCGTCGAGCAGGTAGCCGCAGCCGACGAAACGGCGCCGGTCGTTGCTGATCCGAGCTCCGGCACTGAAGGTCAGACGGCGAGCGAGGGGAATGTCGATGTCAGTGAACGCCGCGTAGTTGGTGACGCTCTGGTCGGCCCGGATGCCGCCGCCGTTCGATGGGAAGCCGACGATGTTCTGTACCGCGGACGCATTGCGCAGGAACTGGAGGACGTTGTCCGAGGTTGTGTCGTGGCCGTAGTTGGCCCCGGCGATGAAGTGGATGCCGGAGAAGTCGGCGTTGAGGCGAACCTCCTGAGCGAACGACTCGATCGTGCCGATCTGATAATTGCGCAGGTTCTCCGACACCGCCGTGCCGTCGAATTCGGAATTCTGCCGGCGGTCGAGGTGCGCATAGGAGGTGATCGACGTTAGCGATACATGGTCCGACAGGGTGATGTCGCCCCGCAGCGCCGCCTGGTAGAACGCGTCGTCGCGCGAGAAATCTTGCCCAGCGTCGAAATCGGTCAGCCGCGCATTGTCGCCGGTCAACAGCGAGGGGCGGACGACGACGGGCTGATTGGCAGCGGTGACGCGCATTCCGGTGGCGGCGTTGATAGGACAGCCCGGCAAGCGGCCGATCGGCGTGCTGCAGCTGGTGGGATTGGTGTCGAGCACCACCAAGTTACGATCGACGTTGAAGGCGTTGCCCGGCAGAACGGCAATCAACTGCGGCGAGATCGTGTCGGACTGGTCGATCCAGCCATCGACGGTCAGGGCGAAGTGGACGGCTGGCGCCGGAGCCCAGTCGACGATCCCGCGGCCGGTGAAGCGCCGGATCTTGCCCAGCCCGGCGTCGCGCGAGATGCTGCGCTGCCAGTCGTCGCCCAGCTCGCCGCGCACGGCGACGCGCGCCTTCAGCGTCGAGCCAAGCGGTCCACTGACGTAGGCCTCGACCAGACCACGATCGAACCGGCCGAAGGTGCCGAGCACGCCGGCTTGCAGATCGTTCGTCGGCTTGTTGGCGATGTAGTTAATCGCGCCGCCGGTCGAGTTCTGCCCATAAAGAGTCCCCTGCGGCCCCTTGACGACTTCGACGCGCTGAAGATCGAGTGTCGCGCCCTGCGTCATCACCGGATAGGCGAGCGGAACCTCGTCGACGTAGATCGCCACCGACGAGCTCGAGCCGATGCTCGGCTCGTTCACGCCGACGCCGCGCAGCGTGTAGATCGGGGTTGAGAAGCCACTGTCGCTGACCGACAGGCCGGGGACGAGTTTGCTGAGGTCTTCGGCCCGCGTCACGTTGCGATCGGTCAGCACCTCGGAACCGACCGCGGTGATCGACAGGCCGACGTCAGACAGCTTCTGCGCTCGCCGCTGAGCAGTGACGACGATCTCGCCGGCTTCGCCCGCGCTACCGGCGGTAGCTGCTGGCCCGTCGGCGGCGGGAGTCGCGTCGGTCGTTCCCGACGCGCCGTTCGTCGTCGCCTGCTGCGCGGCGGCCGACCCGTTGATTACTGCCAGCGACACGCCGGCCAGCAGCAGACGGATGAACTTTGGCATTTCTTCCCCTTCCTGGCCGCGGGCGGCGTCGCTCGCCGCATCGGCACCGATCGCGGTCGCTGGTCAAACACGTCCACGGGCACCCGGCGCGACGCTATTTGGCTGACGATGGCGGCCGCGACTGCGCGCGGTTGAGGAAATCCTAGCAAGGCGAACGGCTCAAGCCAGTTCTCGGACTGTAGTTATGCAGGCTTTTCTTGCCTGTGCCGGGCACGTGACGGCTCTGTACGACGAGCCGTCATCCTCGGGCGCCGATCATCACTCCTCCACGGCGTGAGCACCGAACAAGATGCGGCGCGCGTCGACCTCGAGCATCGAGCGGTTTGCGACGTATGGACCGCCCGCGACCTCGGCGAGAATCTCGTAGGCGCGGCGAAACGCCGGACGCTCGCGGACGGCGGCATACCAGCGCGCGACATGTGGCAGGCCGTCGAGGTCGAGCTGATCGCGCCGGTCGTGGGCATACAGCCACGGGACACACGCCATGTCGGCGATCGAATAGTCGTCGACCAGATAGTCGTGCCCGGCGAGGACGCCGTCAAGGACGCCAAGGAGCCGCCGATGTTCGGTGCCGAAGCGGGTGAGCGGATAGTCGATCGCGCGGGGAGCGTAGTTGCGGAAATGGATCAGTTGACCGCCGATCGCTCCAAGGCCGCCCACCTGCCAGAACAGCCACTGCAGCGTCCGCGCCCGCGCGACAGGCTCGACAGCGACGAACTGACCGCACTTGTCGGCAATATAGAACAGGATCGCGCCCGACTCGAACAGGCCGAGCGGCCCCCTCCCGATGGTTGGTGCGTGATCGACGATCGCCGGTAGGCGGTGGTTGGGCGAGACCGCGGCAAAGGCGCTGCCGTACTGCTCGCCTTTGGTCACGTCGACGACGCTCAACTTGTAGTCGAGCTTGCTCTCTTCGAGCAAAAGCAAAATCTTCTGCACGTTCGGCGACATGTAGTAGAACAGCTCGATCACGCGGTCTCTCCCTGCAACGAACGCGATTGGACGGCGGCCGGGTCGCGCCAGACGAAGCCGCCCGCTTCGGCGAGGAGCAGGTCGTCATAAGTGTCGCAGTCGAGCATGAGCCCAGTTCGCTCGACGACGGCGTGACCGGATGCGAGTGCGCGCCGGTGGCGAGCGAAGCTGGCCGCGCCGAAGCACCACGCCAGCGCACTGCCGTCGGCGACCGCGACGGCGTTGGTGCCGGCGAGATGTCGGTCAGGCGCGATCGCCCGCCCGCTCGCCACGGCCGCCGTCAGCAGGGTGTCGACATCGGCGACGGTCAGCAGCGGCAGATCGGCGTGGATCACCATCAGCGGCCCCGAGACGCGGGCGGAGCACGCCTGCGCCAGCTCCTCGTTGAGGCCTCGGCCGCCGTCGCGCACCCAGTCGTCGCCAACCGGTAACGGCGACAGCACAATGACACGGCCGACCTCCGGACAGTCGTGCAGGCGGCCGACAACCTGCGCCAGCATTGCTTCGCTCAGCTCGGTGCGGTCGGCAGCGGACAGGTGCGTCGCCAGCCGCGACTTGCGCGCCGGCGCCGCCTTGATCGGCACGAGCGCGGTCCACCTCATCGGCGCAGCCCGTCGGCCAGGGCGAGCACGGCATGGGCAACGCGGATCTTGTCGTCGAGATCGTTCATCAGCGTGTCGACGGCCGCCGACGCGACGCCGAAATCGGCCGCCGGCGCCCGCGCGTCGACGAGCAGGCCGTCGATCACCCCGGCGTAGTGATCGGCGATGGTGCGTTCGTCGACGGCGAAGCCGAACTCGCGCATCAGCTTCGCCGTCGGTCCCTTGACGGCGCGGCCGTCGACGATCGGCGAGACGGCGACGACGGGCGCGGTCGCGGCGCTCAGCGCTGCACGGATGCCGGGCACGGCAAGGAGCGGATCAACGCTGAGATACGGGTTCGACGGCGCGATCACGACCGCCCGCGTGTCGGCGGCGGTGATCGCCGCGACGACGCCGGGGGCGGGGCGTGCGTCGGCCGCGCCGCGGAAGACGACGCCGGTGGCGACCGGCTCGCACCGCCGCTCGACGAAGTAGCGCTGGAACGGCAGCGTGCCGGCGGCCGTCAACACCTCGGTCGCGACCGCGTCATCGCTCATCGGCACGACCTGCGTGGTGATGCCCCAGCGCCGCGCGACGTCGACCGTCACCGCCGACAGCGTCGCGCCGGCGGCCAGCGCCGCGGTCCGCACGACGTGGAGCGCAAGATCGCCATCGCCGAGGCGGAACCATGACGGTCCGCCAAGCTCGGCCAGGGCCGCCATGAAGGTCCAGCTCTCGTCGTCGCGGCCCCAGCCCTGCTCACGGTTCGCCTTGCCCGCCAGCGTGTAAAGCAAAGTGTCGATGTCGGGCGAGATGCTGAGGCCGAGGTGGTGGAAATCATCGCCGGTGTTGACGATCGCCGTGACGTCGCCCGGCGGTAGCATCGCAGCGAGGCCGAGGACGAGCTTCGCCCCGCCGACGCCGCCGGTCAGGACGACCACCCGGCTCAGCGGAACAGGTCCTGCTCGACTGGCCGCACCAGCGCGGCGGCGGGGCGGTCGGCCGCCTGCCAGGCAAGGCCCCGCACCAATGCGGCGGGTACGCCCTCGGCCCCCTCGCCGATGACGAGGCCGGCGGCGGTGGCGATCATGTCGGCCAGCGCTACCTCGGTCACTTCGAGCGGACGCCCGCTCCGGTCGGGCTCGCCGCGCCGGTCGACGAGCGCCGGCAACCCGGCCACGCCGATCGCGACGTTGATCACGCCGAAGCGCCACGGGCGGCCGAAGCTGTCGGAGATGACGATCGCCGGCGGTGGGTCGCCGCCCCACGCTGGATCGGCACGGAGTGCGGCGGCCGAGGCATCGGCGTCGCGCGGCAGCAGCAGGGCTGCGTCGCCGTGCCCCGCGGCGAGATTGGATCGGTCGATCCCGGCGTTGGCCATGACGTGGCCGGTGCGGTGGCGCGTGATCAGGACGTTGGGGGCGGCGCGGATGACGGCGACCGACTCGCGGATGACCAGCTCGATCAGCCGTGCATCCTTGCCGGTCACCTCCGCGAGCGCGATCGCCTCGGCTCCCGGCGCGACCAATGCCAGGTCGACATAGGCTCCCTCCGCCTTCGACACGATCTTCTGCGTGACGACAACCACGTCGTGCGGCAGAAATGGCCGGAGCGACGCCGCGGCGAGGGCCAGCAGCGCCGCGAGCGGCGCGCCCGGCGCGATCTCGGGCAAGCCGGCAAGCGGCCTGATCTCGATCCCGCAGCTCACGCCGCCACCAGCGCCCCGGTCGCCGGCCGGTAGTCGGTCAGGCGCTGGCGCGGAGTTCGTCTTGCCGAGCGGATCAGCGCGGCCAGCGCATCCGCCGGCAGCTCCTGGCCGTGGACCGCGCCGGCGGCACGAGTGATTGATTCGTCCATCAGCGTCCCGCCGAGATCGTTGGCGCCGGAGTCGAGACAGGCGCGAACGCCCGCCGTGCCGAGCTTGACCCACGACGCCTGGATGTTGTCGATCAGCCCGGCGAAGGCGATCCGCGCGACGGCGTGCATCAGGACCGCCTCGCGAAAAGTCGGTCCGGCGCGCGACTGCCCACGCCGGAAGATCGGCGTCTCGGCGGCGACGAACGGCAGCGGCACGAATTCGGTAAAGCCGCCGGTGTCGCTCTGCAGCGCCCGGATGCGGAGCAGGTGCCGCGCCCAGTGGTGCGGCCGGTCGACGTGGCCGAACATGATCGTCGCGGTGGTGCGGATGCCGACGCGGTGCGCCGCCCCGACGACGTCGAGCCACTGCCGCGTGTCGAGCTTGTCGGGGCAGATGACCCGGCGCACCTCGTCGTCGAGGATTTCCGCAGCGGTTCCGGGCAACGTCGCCAGCCCGGCGTCGCGCAGCCTCGCGAGGAAGGCCGCGACCGGCAGTCCGAGCGTCGCCGCGCCCTGCGCCACCTCGAGCGGCGAGAAGGCGTGGATATGGATGCCGGGCGCGGCGCGACTCACGGTACGGCAGATGTCGAGATAGGTCTGGCCGGTATAGTCGGGGTGGATGCCGCCCTGCATGCAGACCTCGGTCGCGCCCCGCGCCGCCGCCTCGGCCGCGCGCCGGCCGATCTCGGCGAGGTCAAGGCGGTACGGCGCGCCGCGCAAGCCGGCGCTCGCCCGTCCTTTGGAAAAGGCGCAGAAGCCGCAGCGATAGCCGCAGATGTTGGTGTAGTTGATGTTGCGGTTGACGACGTAGCCGACCGTGTCGCCGACGCGCTCGCGGCGGATGGCGTCGGCGGCGCCGCAGACCGCGCTGAACGATGGTCCGCGCGCCGAGAACAGGGCGGCCAGCTCCGCCTCGCCGAGGGCGTGACCGGCGCGGGCGCGGTCG
>CAHJWT010000014.1 GCA_903643075.1 Sphingomonadaceae bacterium
CACCGCGCGGCGACGACGACCGCCTTCGGCTGCGCCGCCTCGCCCTCGTCGGGCGGCGCCGCGCCGGCGGTCTGCAGGAACGACCGCAGGCGGTAGTTCTGCTTCGCCTGGCCGACGATCGTCGTCACCGTCGCCGGCGGGAGCACGTCGAGCGGCACCGCCTCGCCGATCCCGTCGATCGCGCAACTCGCGCCGGCCGCGAGCGACGACGGCGTCGGTGCGGCGTTGAGCGCGAGGAGGAAGACCTGATCTTCCTCAACGCGCTCGTCGCCGTCGTCGGGAACGACTGCACGAACGTTCGGGCCGCCGGTATCGAAGGCGAAACGGCGGGGGGCGAGCGACGCGCCGGCGGCGTCCTTCAGTCCGGCAATTAGTGCATAACTACAGCGTCGCCCACCGGCGAGCGGCGTTGGCAGGTCGACCGCGTAGCTTTGCGCGTCGACCCACCGGCCGGTCGCGCCCGCGCTGCAGTTTCCCGTGATCGGCGCGGGCAAATGCGGGTCGCCGAAAGCGACCATCGGCGTGGCGAAGCGGATCTTGATCTGCTCGACCCGCTCAATCGATCCCGCCGGCGCGAAGGCGGCGACGCCTGGCGCAGGACCACCGCCGGCGCGGGCAAGCCCGAACCCCGCCGCGACGATGCCAACCACGAGCGCCGCGCGCCACCTGTACGCCATCGCGCCAACATGGCTGAACGCGGAAAGCCGGGCAAGATCGCGGCCCCCGCGCCGGCGACCTTCATCGATATTTCATCCAGCGACGCTCAGGCCGCCCGCGCCAGTCCCGGCTTGAGGACGACCTTCGTCACCTCATTCTGGTTGTCGTGGAACATCTTGTAGCCCTGTGGCGCATCCTCGAGCGGTAGCCGGTGGCTGATGAGGAAAGTCGTGTCGATCTTGCCGTCGAGGATCGCGGTCAGCAGCGCGGGCAGGTAGCGCTGGACGTGCGTCTGGCCGGTCTTGAGCGTCAGCCCCTTCTCCATGAATGCACCGAGGGGGAACTTGTCGATGAAGCCGCCGTACACCGCCGGCATCGACACCCGCCCGCCTTTACGGCACGCGACGATCGCCTGCCGGATCGAATGCGCGCGGTCGGTCCCAAGCATCAGCGACTTCTTGACCTGGTCGAGAACGTTGTCGACGAAGAAGCCGTGCGCCTCGAGTCCGACTGAATCGATCACCGCGTCGGGGCCAATCCCGCCGGTCATCTCGATCAGCGCCTCGGAGGTCTTGGTCTCTTCGAAGTTGATCGTTTCGGCTCCGAACTTCTTTGCGAGCTCGAGCCGGTGCGGGAAATGGTCGATGGCGATGACGCGATGCGCTCCCATCAGGAATGCCGACTGGACCGCAAACAAGCCGACCGGACCGCAGCCCCACACCGCGACGGTGTCGCCGGGCTCGATATCGGCGTTCTCCGCCGCCATCCATCCGGTCGGCAGGATGTCGGACAGGAACAGCACTTGGTCGTCGTCGATCCCGTCGGGGATGACGATCGGGCCGACATCGGAGAAGGGCACGCGGACGTATTCTGCCTGCCCCCCGGCATAGCCGCCGGTTAGGTGGCTATAGCCGAACAACCCCGACATCGGCTGGCCGTACAGCGTGTCGCCGATGTCCTGATTGTCGGCCGGGTTGCCGTTGTCGCACGCCGAAAACTGCTTCTTGCCGCAATGGTAGCAGCTGCCGCATGCGATGGTGAACGGCACGACGACGCGTTGGCCCTTCTTCAACGTGCTCTTCGCACCGACCTCGACGACCTCGCCCATGAACTCGTGGCCGAGGATGTCGCCCTTCTGCATCGTCGGGATATAGCCGTCGTAGAGGTGAAGGTCGGAGCCGCAGATCGCGGTCGACGTCACCTTGATGACGCAGTCGCGTGGATTGACGATCTCGGGATCGTCGACCGTGTCGACGCGGACGTCGTGCTTGCCGTGCCAGGTCAGCGCACGCATTATTTCTTCTCCTCGGCCAGCGCCTTGGCGGTCCGCGCGTTGGTTGCGATCTCGCCGGTTTCCATCAGCTGCTTGAAGCGGCGGAGGTCGCGGCGGTTCTGGATCGACGGCTCGCGCTGGAACAGCTTGGCGACGAGCTTGCCGACCGCGCCGGCCGGCGGGTCGTACGCGATCGATGCGGTCACCACCGTGCCGCGCGCGCCCGCGTCGCGGAAATCGATCCGCCCGCTGTTGGGGACGTCGCCGGTCGAGGTCCACGCATAATGGTCGGGGACTGCCTCCTCGGTGATCGTCGAGTCCCACTCGACCGTGCGGCCGCCGGGGGCCTTGACCACCCAGTGCGAATGGTCGGCGTCGCGGACGTCGACGCGTTCGATGTTGTCCATGAACTTGGGCAGGTTGGCGAAGTCGCGGAAGAAGGCGTAGAGCTCCTCGCGGGGCCGATTGATCGTCACCGAACGGGTCGACACGCTGTCGCCGACGGTCAGCCCGAGATCGTCCGCCGCCGTCTCGACGACCTTGCCGTCCTTCGCGGTCAACGCCGGCGCGTCGTCGGGATCGTGGGTTTCGCCGGCCATGCGTAGCTCCTCGTTGCTGCGGCGACAACCGCGCCGCGACGGCGGTGTTCCGGCCAAAGGCGAAACAACCGAGGGACCCAACCGGACAAGCCGCTCTAATCGCGGTCGAAACGGATTAAGCGGCGGTCGCCCAAATCGCCTTACTGTAGCTGACCAACGGCGGCTTGGCTGAAGCGGCAGAAGGCCCAGCCAAATGTCGCCGTCGAGCGTCCCCGGGCAGATCACCGAGGTGAGTTCCCAAGCTTATGTGGGGCGGCTGCCACCTGATCAGGCACAGCCGACATCTCGCCGCTTACGCCGATCCCTCTCGGTTCTGATCCACCGGCTTCCCGTCTGCAAGTTTTGAATGCGGCGCGACGGACCGACGACGATTTCGCTAGGGAATCGCCGATCTGAAAACGCGATCAGCTCGCATTGACCGCTGCTACCAGCTTGATGCTGTAGGAACGATACACGGACTCACACCCGTGCCGTGCAGCGCTCCAGATGACGAGCAACTACTCATACCGAAGCGCGCGCGCCGGCTCCGAACGCGCGACACGGAAAGATTGGCCAAGCACGGTGATGATGGCGATAGCGACCGCGAGAAGGGAGGCGATCAGAAAGTACGAGGGGCCAAGGTCCACCCGTTGATCGAATCCGGCGAGCCAGCTCCGCATCGCAACCCATGCGATCGGCCACGCCACGACGTTGGCGATCAGGACCGGTCTAAGGAAGGTGCCGACCAACAGACGAAGGATCTGAGCCGTCGATGCTCCAAGCGTCTTGCGGATGCCGATCTCGCGCACCCGTCGCCCCGTGTCGAACGCCGCCAGTCCATAGAGACCGGTCGCGCCGATGACGACGGCGAGGACTGCGCCGGCGGTGAACAGTCGTGTCCGCTGCTCGTCGGCACGGTAGTATTTCTTGGCAAGGTTCTCCTGCACGGTGACGCTCGCAAACGGCGTGGTCGGAGCGGCGCCGAGCCACTCGCGCCGCAGCGCCGCGGTCAGGACGCGCGGGTCGACGCCGGCGAAGCGCACTGCGGCGACGGGCGCCGTCTGCCCGCCCATGTCGCCGGCCGTGAAATAATAGAGCATGGGCGCAACAGGCTCGCGTGGTGATAGAAAATGCATGTCGGCGATGACGCCGACCACCGAGTTCACCGCTCGCTCCTTGACTGCGCCGCCGATCGCTGTCGCCGGCGAGGCAAACCCGAGATTCCGCGCCGCCGTGGCGTTGAGGACGACGTTGACCCCTCGTTCGGCAGCGCCGGCGCCAGACGACTCGTCGGCGCCGAATCGCGTCGACGGCAGACGGCCCGCGAGAAGCCGGGCACCGTATACAGTGAAGAAGTCGGGGCCGACCCGCGCCCAGGTGATGGTCATCGAACGTCCGCCGGGCCGCTGCATGTCGGTCGAACTCGACGTGTCGGTGAACGCCGGGCCGCTGTCGGCCTGCGTCGCGGCGACGACACCTGGGACCGCCTTCAGCCGGGCAAGGATCGCGCTCCGCTGCGGGCCATCAAGGCCGGCATCGTCGAACGACGTGATCAGCATCAGCCCGTCGCGACGGAAGCCGAGGTCGGCTGAACGAAGATAGTCTACCTGGGCAACGAGGACGAGCGTACCGATCGTCAGCGCGATGGCGATAGCGAACTGAACGACGACCAGCCCCTCGCGAACGCGCGCGCCCGTCCGGCCGCCACCGGGTGTCCGCGCCGAGGCGAGGACCGCGGCCGGCTGAAAGCTCGACAGGATGGCGGCGGGATAGATGCCGGCGACCAGTCCGACGACCGCGACGAGCAACAGGAGCGGCAGGACGACGCCGTCCCGACCGAGGTAGACGAGGTGCAGCGTCGTTCCGCCGAGCGCGTTGACCATCGGCAGCGCGATCTCGACCAACGCCAGGCCGGCAAGCGCGGCCAGCGCCGTCGTCAGCACCGCCTCGCCGACGAACTGCCGGGCCAGCGCGGCACGGGTCGCACCGAGCGCCTTGCGCACCGCAACCTCACGCGCCCGGAGCGCCGCCCTCGCCGTAGCGAGGTTGACGTAGTTGACGACGGCGATGAGCAGGGCCAGCGCGCCGACGATGCCGAGCGTGGTCACCGTCGCCCGGTCACCCTTCTCGCGCAGATGCATCGCCGGCACCGGCAGCAGCGTCTGGGTCAGGATCGTCGACATCGGCTCGCCCTTCGAGCCATGATCGCCACGCCGGTCGATGAATGCCTTCAGCTGGCCGGCGAACGCCCGCGCCGCGGCTGGCGTCGGGAAGCGGACGAAGCTCGACACCTCCTCGCTGCCCCAGTGGTACCAGTTCGGCTTATCGCCTGGAACGTAACGGAACCGCGCGATGGCATGGAGGCGGACGCCGCCTTCGCGGTTGAACTCGCTGTTGTCGGGCAGGTCGCGGAGAACGGCGCTGACACGATAGGCTACCGGCTTGCCCTCGACGGTGATGGTGATCGTGCGGCCGAGCGGCGCGGCGTTGCCGATGTATCGCCGCGCGAAGCTTTCGGTGATCACGAGGCTGGCGGGATCGGCGAGCGCCGTCGCCGCCGATCCGGCGGCGAGGGGCCAGTCGAAAACGTTGAAGAAGTTGGCATCGACGAGGCCGAACGGCTCGCGGACAACGCTGCCGTCGGCCAGGCGCAGCGTCGCGTCGCTCGAGCGGACGAAGGTCGCGTCGAGGCCGGCAAAGTCGGCGCGCATTCGCTCGACCAGTCCGCCCATGGTGTTGGCGCTGGTGGACTCGGGGACGCCGGACAGCGTATAGTGGTCCTGGATCAAATAGGTCTGGTCTGCCCCCGGCCACCAGCGATCGAAGCCTGTTTCGAAACGGACGAACATGGCGAGGACAACGAAGACGGCGATGCCAAGCGCGAGGCCGCCGACGTTAAGCAGTGCAAACCCCGGGCGATGCGACAACGTCCGCCAGTAGGAGATCATCAGGTTGGCCATCACGCCGCCGCCCGCTGCGCCGACAGCGCGATGCGGCCGTCGAGCATGTGAACGACCCGCCGCGCCCGATCGGCGTGGGCCGGCGAGTGGGTGACCATGATCACTGTCGCGCCTTCGCGGTTGAGCTCGCCGAGGATGTCCATGACCTGGCCGCCGTTCTCGCTGTCGAGGTTCCCGGTCGGCTCGTCGGCAAGGATCAGCTGCGGTTCGCCGACGATGGCACGGGCGATCGCCGCGCGCTGCTGCTGGCCGCCTGACAACTGATGCGGAAAGTGGCGAGCGCGGTGGCCGATCGCGACCCGGTCCATCGCCGCGGCGACGGCCCCGCGCCGGCCGGTCCCCGGCCGATAGGCAAGGCCGAGGGCGACGTTTTCCTCGATGGTCAGGTCGTCGATCAGGTTGAAGCTCTGGAAGACAAAGCCGAGCCGGTCGCGCCGCAGCCGGGCGAGCGCCGCCTCGTCGCGGCGGGTGATGTCCTCGCCCTCGAACAGGTATCGGCCCGAGGTTGCCCGGTCGATCGTGCCGAGCAGGTTGAGCAAAGTTGATTTGCCGCAGCCCGACGGTCCCATGATCGCGACGAACTCGCCGGTAGCGATCTCGAGATCGATGTCGTTCAGCGCCGTCGTCTCGACCTCGTCGGACCGGTAGACGCGGGACAAAGCCTCGAGGGCGATCATGACGGGCTTCCTTCGCGAAGGGTCAGGCGATCGCGCGTGCGGTAGGCGGCGATGCCTGAGGTGATGATGCGCTCGCCGGGGCGCAGCCCGGCGGTGATCTCGACCTGTTCGGGGGTGCGACGGGCGACGGCGATCGATCGACGATCGGCGTGCCGGCCGTCGGCGGCGACGACGAAGGCGGTCGTGCCCCCGGCGTCGAGCCACGGCCCGTTGGGAGCGACCAGGGCGATCTTCGGCTGGCCGAGCGTGATGCGCGCGTCGACCGCCTGACCCCGCCGCAACGACATCGGTGGCGAACCGACGAAGAGCAGCTCGACCTTGAAGCGTCCGGCGACCACCTGCGGCAGGACCCGGTCGACGAGCAGGTCGACGGTGCGGCCGTCGACGACGGCGACCACCGCCTGCCCTGGGGCGACGCGACCGAGATAGAACTCGTCGACCTCGCCAACCAGCTTGAACGATCCCGGGGCGTCGATCTGGCCGAGCGGGTCGCCGGCCTTGACCGCCTGACCGGGCTGGATCGCGAACCCGGTCAACCGCCCCGGCGAAGGCGCGCGGACGACGAGAGCATCGAGCTCGGAGCGGACGGCTGCGAGGTCGGATAGGAGAAGCGTCCGCGTCGACGCGAGCTGACCGGCCTGTCGGGTCGCCGCGGAGCGCTCGCCCGCTCCGCTTGCGCGCAACGCCGCCAGTCGATCCCGGCGGAAGGTCGCGTCACGCTGGTAGTTGGCGAGCGCGGTGGGCGCGATGATGCCCTTGTCGAATAGCGTCTGATGCTGAGTGAGGTCGTGATCGGCACGGAGCTGTTCGTTGGCCGCCGCGGCGACGGCCGTCTCACCGTCGGCCGATGTCCGGCGCAGCGTCAGTTCCTGCGCCGACAGGTCGGTCAGCCGCGAGGCGATCTCAACCTCGCGCGTGGCGACCTCAAGCCTGAGCGTCGGGTTGTCGAGGTGGGCCAGCGCGGTACCCTTGGCGACGACCGACCCGTCAATGATGTCGACGGTACCGACGGTACCGCCGACGACCGCCGACAGGACGATGCTGTGAAGCGGCGCGATCTCGCTCCGCAGCGGCAGGTAGTCCTGGAACGGCGCGCGGGCGACGAGGCCGGTGTCGACCGCCGTCGCGTCGACGATGAGGCTGTTTCCGTCTGGGATGACCAAGGCCGCCGCAATGCCGATAGCGGCGACCGCCACCGCCGCGACCGGCCAACGCCGTCGGCGATCAAACCGCCGGCGCGCGACTGGGCGATCCATCGACGGCCGCGGAGGGGTGAGCGACTGATCCACCGACCCACTGTAGCTCGACCCGGTGACGGCGCCGAACTCTCGCGAATTCAACGGCTTGTCACAGCGGCTAGCAGCATCTGACCGGCTTGTGTATCGGGTGTCCGAATTCGGACATGACCACGACCCCATCAACCCCTCGCGTCCTATTCATCGACGACGATTGCGACGTCGCAGCCGCGGCGCGGCTTGTCCTCGAGCGGCGGGGCATGGCGTTCGCCTGGGCCGCCAACCCGGCGGCGGCTTGGCTTGCGCTGGCCGACAAGCCCGACGTGCTGTTGCTCGACTTGAATTTTTCGCGCGCCGAAACGAGCGGGACGGTTGGCCTCGAGCTGCTTACCCGGCTCATGCTTTACGATCCGACCTTGCCGGTGGTCGTCATCACCGGCCATAGCGGTGTCGCCATCGCCGTCGCGGCGATGCGCGCGGGGGCGACCGACTTCATCATCAAGCCGTGGCGCAACGACCGGCTGGCCGAGGCCGTCGCTCGCGCCGCCGCTAGTCGCAGCCTGCCGCCTGCTATTGCTGTCGCCGAGGAGACGCCCCTTCTCGGCGACAGCGCGGCGATGGTTGGTGTCCGTGGACTTGTCGCCAAGATCGCGCCGACCCGCGCCGCCGTCCTGATCCACGGCGGCCCCGGCACCGGCAAGTCGCTCGTCGCCGCGACGATCCATCGAGCCTCAGGCCGGGACCGGTTGGCCGTGATTCGCGGGCGCGAGGAACCGACGCCCGATGTCATCTCCACTACGGCGATCGGGGCCGGCACGTTGCTGATCGAGGATGTCGATCGGCTGTCGCTCGCTAGTCAGGCGAGACTGGCGACCGCGATCCGCGGCGGCCCTCGTGCCGTGACAACCAGCCGCGCGGCACCCGCGCTCCTCCGCGCTACAGGCGGCTTCGACGACGAGTTGCTGACGATGGTGTCGCCGGTGGAGATCGACCTTCCGTTGATGCCGGCCCGCGGCCGCGACGCGGTCATTCTGGTGACCTACTACCTCGGGCGCCACGCTGCGCGTCATGGACGGCCGGCGCGTCCACTCGATCCAGCGGCCGAGGCGGCGATCCTCGCCGACCCCTGGCCGGATGGTGTCCGCGGGCTCGCCGCCGCGTGCGAGCGCGCCGTCGTCCTCGGCGACGGCCCGAGCCATGGCCTCGCCGATTTTGCCCTTTCGGCCACGCCGGTTCCGGGGGTCGTGCGGGCGGTCGCCGCCGACTTCAATCTCGCGGCGACCGAGCGCCAACTTGTCGAAGCCGCGCTCAAGCGCCAAGCCTACAACGTCAGCCGCGCCGCCGTCGATCTCGGCATCACGCGAGCGACCCTGTATCGGCGGATGGCCAGACATGGCCTCTAGCTGGCGAACCGCCGGTCTCGCCGCCTCGCTCGTCACGGCCGGAATCGCCATCGGCTACGGCGCCGTCAGCGGCCTGCCGGCGACGGCAGCGCTGGCGGCGCTCGTCGCTCTCGCAGTTGGCTCCGATCTGGCCGAGCGGGCTTCGCGGCAGCGAGTCCATGCCGCCGTCAGAGAGAGCCCACGCGAAGAGGCACGGCTTGCGCTGGTAACGATGCTCGCCCAGTCGCCGACGCCACTACTGCTCGCCGAAGGTGAAGTGCTAAGTGCGCTGAACGGCGCCGCCCGGCACCTGTTCGGCGTCGATGACCGATTGCCCGTGCCACCGCCTGCGCTTGCCGCCGCCGCGGTATCCGGGGGTTCAGTGACCATTCCCACCGTCGTCGGTGAACGATCCTTTGCGATCGCTGTGTCCGACATCGCCGGCTTCGGACGAGTTTTAAACCTCGTCGACATCGCCGCCGACCTACGGCTTGCCGAGGCGGCGACGACGCGAGAGTTGCTGCTTATTCTCAGTCACGAGATCATGAACAGCCTGACACCAATCGCCTCGCTGGCGCAGACCGCTGTCGAACTTGCCGAAGACGAGGGTGTCACGGCCGATCTCCGCGAGGCGATCGGGACCATTGCGCGGCGATCCGATGATCTAGCTCGCTTTAGCACCGGCTACCGAGAACTAGCCCGATTGCCGCCGCCTATTCGCGTCTCCGTAGTCGCACAGGAGCTGGTCGACGACCTTCGCCGCCTGTTCGCATCTCGCTGGCCGAGCGCGTCATCGCGTCTACGCGTTACTGTTTCCCCCGATGACCTCCGCTTTACCGCGGATGGCGGACAGATCGCGATGGCGTTGTCAGCGTTGTTGCAGAATGCAGGCGAGGCCTGCGCGGAGGCCGCGACGATACACCCACAAGTTGATCTTCACATGCTGATCATGGGCGATCAAATCGTCGTCACGGTAAGCGATAACGGGCCCGGTATACCAGCGACGCTTGGCGAAGCGATCTTCAAACCCTTCTTCACGACCCGTTACGGCGGCTCGGGCGTAGGGCTGTCCATTGCACGGCAGATCTTCCGCGGGCATGGGGGCGATCTAGTTCTTGAACGGAGCGGCTCGGTAGAGACCAAGTTTACGGGAACTCTCCCAGTATAGCTCGGTAACATGAATGCCTATTTATAAGAAATTAACTATTAAAAAGGAGTACGATGGATTAACATCGTAATGCATTGCATTCTAATGATGGTCATTCGAGTATAGTTTTAAACTCGCCGATTGTACGATTGTTAGAACATTCTGGTTGGCGAGCCTGAGCCTGAGGACGGAGAAGAACTCGACTTAACACTGACTGTGTAGGAGCGATCTCGATTGTAAGCGGTGATGACGCGTCTTCCGAATGATCAGCACGAGGTTAAAATTCTCGCTTCGGACGTCCGTTAGCAGTCCGGTGGGTCGCCTATGCGAGCGCACGCGTGGACTAGACTATCACCTGAGGTCTGGCGTTCACCGGCGACCGTATTGCCGTGCGCGTCGCTTACAAATGGTACGACGCGGCCGGCCGATGGTGGCGGAGCTACGGCAACGAGCCATGGGCGTTCAACGCCGCCGGCCTGATGAGCCGCCTCGAAGCGTCTACAGACGACGTGGCGATCAATGCCGCCGACCGGCTGTTCCGTTGGCCGAGCGGTCCTGCCCGACGGCGCATGCGGAGCTGTGCGAACTCGGTTTGGAGCACGACAAGAAACACAGCACGGCACTTCGATCTGACAGACGCTCAGAAGCCGACGCTCAGCCTGCTCTATCGGTCGTTCGGAACAGGAGAACCGCACCTATTCGCCTCGACATCATTAGCCTGAGCACGCCCCACGTGACCTACCGATAAGCTAGACGCGCGCCTCCATCTCAGCCACGTTTATGCGTTCTTTACGCATGCAAGAACAATCCCACGGCGATCCGTAACGTCACGCACGACTAAAGCGGCGACACAAATTTGGTGAAGCGAGACTTGGCGTGCAGGACTTACTGTGGATCGGCATCGGCTTCGGCTTCATAGGGCTGAGCCTGCTCTACATCGCGCTCGCCGACAAGGCCTGAAGCGCGTCATGACCTTCGATCTCTGGCTTGGCGTCGCGACCATGCTCGGCCTGCTCGTTTATCTCGTCATTGTCCTCGCCCGCCCCGAGCGGTTCTAGGAAAGCTGTCGCATGACTTTCAACGGATGGCTCCTGGTCGCCGTCGTCGCCGCGCTCGTCGTCGCCATGGCGCGGCCGATGGGAGCGTGGCTGTTTGCCCTATATGACGGGCGGGCACTGCCCGGCGGTGCTGTCGAACGCGGCGTATATCGCCTGGCCGGCATCGACCCGGGCGAAGAGATGGGCTGGCGACGCTACGCGGTCCACGTCCTTCTCTTTAGCTTCGCCGGCGTGCTGCTGACTTATGCCTGGCTGCGCCTCCAGGGAGCGCTGCCGCTCAACCCGCTCGGCGACAAGGCGCTCGATCCGCATCTGGCGATGAATACTGCGATCAGTTTCGTCACCAATACCAACTGGCAGAGCTATTCGGGCGAGAGCACGATGAGCAACCTCATCCAGATGGGGGCGCTGACCGTCCACAACTTCCTGTCGGCGGCGACCGGTGTCGCCGTAGCCTTTGCCGTCGTCCGCGGCTTCGCCCGGCGCGAGGCGGGCGGGCTCGGTAATTTCTGGGCCGACCTGACGCGAGTTACCCTGTACCTGCTGCTACCGGCGTCGATCGTCTATGCCCTCGTCCTGGTCGCCGGCGGCGTGCCGCAGACGTTCGCCGGGTCGGTCGTCGCGACGACGCTCGAGGGGGCGAAGCAGACGCTCGTCCTCGGCCCCGTCGCCAGCCAAGAGGCGATCAAGATGTTCGGCACCAATGGTGGCGGCTTCTTCAACGCCAACTCGGCGCATCCGTTCGAGAACCCGAGCGCGTGGACCAACCTCCTTCAGATGCTGTCGATCTTCGCCATCGGTGCGGGGCTCGCCCATATGTTCGGCCGCGCCGTCGGCGACCGCCGGCAGGGCTGGGCGATCTTCGGGGCGATGTTCATCCTGTTCGTCGTCGGGGCGGGCCTCGCCTATTGGGCCGAAAGCAGCGGCAACCCGAACCTGCACGGGCTGGGCATTCCCGGCGGCAACATGGAGGGCAAGGAAGTCCGCTTCGGGATCGCCGCGTCGAGCCTATTCGCCGCCATCACCACCGACGCGAGCTGCGGCGCGGTCAACGCCATGCACGACAGCTTCACCGCGCTCGGCGGGCTGGTACCGCTGTTCAACATTCAGCTCGGCGAGATCATCTTCGGCGGCGTCGGCTCGGGGCTGTACGGCTTTCTGACCTATTGCGTTCTCAGCGTCTTCGTCGCCGGGCTGATGGTCGGGCGCAGCCCCGAATACGTCGGCAAGAAGATCGAGGGGCGCGAGGTCAAGCTCGCCGTCCTTGCCATCGCCGTTCTGCCGCTGCTCATCCTGTCGCTTACGGGGTTGGCCGCCGTGCTTCCCGCCGGACTTGCCGGGCTCAACAACAAGGGTCCCCACGGCTTCAGCGAGATCCTGTATGCCTTCACCAGCGTCGTCGGCAACAACGGCTCGGCTTTCGCCGGGCTGACCGCGTCCACCCCGTTCTACGACGGCCTGCTCGCGGTCGGCATGTGGTTCGGGCGCTTCTTCGTCATCATCCCCGTTCTCGCCATCGCCGGTTCGCTTGCCGCCAAGCGGCAGGTTCCCGCCGGGCCGGGCTCGTTCCCAACGACCGGGCCGCTGTGGGTCGGGCTGCTGATCGGCATCATCGTCATTGTCGGTGGCCTGACCTTCCTGCCCAGCCTCGCGCTCGGGCCGATCGCCGACCATCTCGCGATGGTCAGCGGCAAGCTGTTCTAAGGATCAGATTATGGCCAAGGCCGCCGCGCCCTCGATGTTCTCCGCCCAGCTCGCCGGGCCCGCGCTCGGCGATGCGTTCCGCAAGCTCGCGCCGAATGCCCTCGTCAAGAACCCGGTGATGTTTACCACCGCCGTCGTTGCGCTGCTGCTGACGGTACTGCTGTTCGCCGACGGCTCGGGCTTGGGCATAGGCTTCCAGGTCCAGATCGTCGTCTGGCTCTGGCTGACCGTCCTATTCGGAAATTTCGCCGAGGCGATCGCCGAAGGGCGCGGCAAGGCGCAGGCGGCGTCGCTGCGCGCGACCAAGGGCGAGCTGACCGGAAAATTGCTGTCGGGCACCGCCTGGGAGTGCGTCCCCGCCTATCGGCTACGGGTCGGCGATCACGTTCTCGTTGAAACGGGGGACCTGATCCCCGCCGACGGTGAAGTCGCGGCCGGCGTCGCCAGCGTCAACGAAGCGGCGATCACCGGTGAAAGCGCGCCGGTGATCCGCGAAGCCGGCGGCGACCGTTCGGCCGTCACCGCGGGCACCCGCGTCATCTCGGACAGCATCACCGTCCGTGTTACCGCCGGCCCGGGGCAGGGCTTCCTTGATCGGATGATCGCGCTGGTCGAGGGCGCGGCGCGGCAGAAGACGCCGAACGAGATCGCGCTGACGATCCTGCTGGTCGGACTGACGATCATCTTCTTGATCGCCGTCGGCACGATCCCGACCTTCGCGCATTACGCCGGCGGGACCGTGCCGGTGGTCCTGCTCGCCGCGCTGCTGATCACGCTGATCCCGACGACGATCGCGGCGCTGCTCAGCGCCATCGGCATCGCCGGCATGGACCGGTTGGTCCGCTTCAACGTGCTCGCCAAGTCCGGACGTGCGGTCGAGGCGGCAGGCGACATCGATGTCCTCCTCCTCGACAAGACCGGCACGATTACCGTCGGCGACCGCCAGGCGACCGAGTTCCGCCCTGTCGCCGGCGTGACGATGGCCGACCTGGCCGAGGCGGTCGCGCTCGCCAGCCTCGCCGACGAGACCCCCGAGGGTCGCTCGATCGTCGTGCTGGCCCGCGACGCGCACGGTGTCACGGCGTCAATGCCGGCCGGGGCCGAGATCATCGCCTTCAGCGCCGCCACCCGCCTGTCGGGGGTGCGCTTCGGCGACACGCTGATCGAGAAGGGCGCGGTCGACAGCATTATCAAGACGCTCGGCGACCGGTCCGACCCCGCCAGCGTGATCGAACTGCGCCGGATGACCGACGAGTTTGCCCGCGGCGGCAAGACGCCGCTCGCCGTCGCTCGCGACGGCCGCATCCTCGGCGCGGTGGCGTTGAGCGACATCATCAAGGCAGGCATGCGCGAGCGCTTCGCCGAGCTGCGCCGGATGGGCATCCGTACGGTGATGATCACCGGCGACAACCCGCTGACCGCCGCCGCAATCGCCGCCGAGGCGGGGGTCGACGATTTCCTTGCCCAGGCGACGCCCGAGGACAAGCTGGCGCTGATCCGCCGCGAACAGGCCGGCGGCAAGCTGGTCGCGATGTGCGGCGACGGCACGAACGACGCGCCGGCACTCGCGCAGGCCGACGTCGGCGTGACGATGAACACCGGCACCCAGGCGGCGCGCGAGGCGGGCAACATGGTTGACCTCGACAGCGACCCGACCAAGCTGATCGAGATTGTCGGGCTGGGCAAGCAGCTGCTGATGACCCGCGGCGCGCTGACCACCTTCTCGATCGCCAACGACGTCGCCAAATATTTCGCCATCCTACCGGCAATCTTCGTCGTCCTCTATCCCGGTCTCGGGGCACTCAACGTCATGCACCTCGCCAGTCCACAGAGCGCGATCCTGTCGGCGATCATCTTCAATGCGCTGATCATCCCGACGCTCGTACCGCTGGCGCTGCGCGGCGTGACCTACCGCCCGGTCGGGGCCGGTGCGCTGCTCAGCCGCAACCTGACGATCTACGGCCTCGGCGGACTGATCGCGCCGTTCGTCGGCATCAAGGCGATCGACCTGATCGTCGCCGCGCTCCACATTGCCTGAGGACCCGACCAGATGGGTAACGACCTTCGCTCCGCCATTCGCCCGTCGCTGGTGATCCTGCTTCTATTCACGGTCCTCACCGGGCTGGCTTATCCCGCCCTGCTGACCGGGATCGCGCAGTTCGTCTTCCCGGCGCAGGCCAACGGCAGCCTTGTCCGCCGCGGCAACACGGTCGTCGGCTCCGAGCTGATCGGGCAGGGCTTCGCGAGCGCGCGCTATTTCCACGGCCGCCCGTCGGCCGCCGGCAAGGGCTATGATGCGACCGCCAGCGGCGGCTCGAACCTGGGGCCGGCGGCGCAAGGACTGGTCGACCGGGTGAAAGTGGACCTCAAGACGGTCCGCGCCGACGGCCTGACCGGGCCGGTTCCGGCCGACATGGTCACGGCCTCCGCCAGCGGCCTCGATCCCGACGTTTCTCCGGAGACCGCCTATGCCCAGGTCGCCCGCGTCGCCGGCGCCCGCCATCTTGCGGTCGGCGTCGTCCGGGCGATAGTCGATGCCGCGATCGCGGAACCGCTGGCCGGGGTGCTCGGCGAGCGTCGGGTCAACGTCCTCCTCCTCAACCGCGCTCTCGACGCCGCTGCGAACAATCGACAAGCCGGTCCCGCGGGGGCACAACCGGCCGCGTGACCAGCGACCGACCTGCGCCCGAGGCCTTCCTCGCCGTCGCGCGCGCCGAAAGTCGAGGGCGGCTCAAGGTCTTCCTCGGTGCTGCGCCCGGGGTCGGCAAAACCTACGAGATGCTGTCCGACGCCGCCGTCTCCCTGCGGGAGGGAACCGATGTCGTCATCGGCATTGTCGAGACCCATGGCCGCGCCGAGACCGAGGCGATGGTGCGGCCCTTCACCGTCATCCCGCGGCGCATTGTCGACGGTGACCGGGCGATCCTGACCGAGATGGACCTCGACGCGGTCCTCGCCCGGCGGCCGAAGCTCGTGCTGGTCGACGAACTCGCCCACACCAACGCCCCCGGATCGCGCCATCCCAAGCGCTTCATGGACATCGATGAACTGCTCGCGGCCGGCATCGACGTCTTCACCACCGTCAACATCCAGCACATCGAATCGTTGAACGACGTCGTCGCCAGCTTCTCACGCGTCCGCGTCAGGGAGACGGTGCCCGACCGGGTGCTCGAGGATGCCGAGATCGAGGTCGTCGACCTGCCCCCCGACGAGCTGATCGCTCGCCTCAAAGCCGGCAAGGTCTATGTCCCGGAAGAAGCGTCGCGAGCGCTGGGCAATTTCTTCAGCCGGTCTAACCTGACGGCCCTGCGCGAGCTGGCGCTGCGCCGCGCCGCACAGGTGATCGACGGCCGGATGCTGGCCGAGCTCCGCGCCCAGTCGCTCGCCGGCCCCTATGCCGCAGGCGAGCGCGTCGTCGTCGCGGTCAGCGAGCTGCTCAGCGCCCCTGAACTGGTCCGCGCCGCCAAGCGGCTGGCCGATGCGCTCGGTGCGCGATGGACGGCGTTGCATGTCGAAACGCGGCGCATCGCCCGGCTGGGTCCGGTCGAGCGCGAACGTCTGGGTGCGACGCTCGCGCTCGCCGCGACCCTCGGGGCCGACACTGCGACGATTCCCGCCGAACGCGTCACCGACGGCATCAAGCGCTTCGTCGCCGAAACACGGGCGACGCAGATCGTGATCGGCAAGTCGCGACGCTCGCGCTGGTTTCAGCTGCGCCACGGCTCGGTGGTCGATGATCTCGTACGCGACATGGGCGACGTTGCGGTTCACGTCCTCCCTGCCGGCGATGAACGCCCCGCCCCGCCTGGCCGTTCGGTGCCGACCTCCGATCGCGCCGCGCCGCTCGACTATCTCCGCGCCGCGGCGATGGTCGCCGTGACGACGGGCGTCGATCTTGCGCTGCGTCCAGTGATCGGACTCAATGCGACCGACCTCGTCTACCTCGTCCCGGTCATGACCGCGGCGCTCATTTACGGCCTGCGACCCGGCCTGGCCGCCGGCATACTCGCGGCCCTGGCCTATAACTTCTTCTTCCTGCCACCGGTCTATACCTTCACCATTGCCGATCCGCAGAACGCGGTAACCGTCGTCGTCCTTCTCGGCGTCGCGATCATGATGAGCCAGCTAGCGGCGCGCGTCCGCGGCCAGGGGGCTTTGGCGGCGGCGTCAGCCCGGCAGAATGCGGCGCTTGCCGGCTTCGCCCGGGCACTTGCCGCCGCACCCGACGAAGTCGCGCTGGGCCAAGCGCTTGCCGGCGAGACGGCAGCGCTGTTCGACGCCCGCGCAGTCTATCTCAAGCGGGTCGACGGCGCGCTCAAGGTGATCGCGGCAGTGCCGCCGGAAGAGTACCTCGATGCCGTCGCGCGGGCGGCGGGCGACTGGGCGCTCGACCGGGGCCTACCCGCCGGTCGCGGTTCGGACACGTTGCCCGCCGCCGACTGGCTGTTTGTTCCCGTCGCAGCCGGCGGAGCGACCCGTGCCGTGCTTGGCCTCGGCCGCGACGACAGCCGCGATCCAGTCCGCGCCGACTGCCGCAACCTGCTGACGGCGCTCGTCGACCAGGCGGGCCTGGCGCTCGCCCGCATCTCGGCCGAGCACGAGATGGCCGGCATCGCCCGCCTTGAGGAGCGCGACCGCCTCCGTTCGGCGTTGCTGGCGAGCATCGGCCACGATCTGCGGTCGCCGCTGACCACCGTCGTTGCCACCGCCGCCGATCTCGCGGCCCGCTATGGCGGCGCTGATCCCGCCTTCGCCGCCCTCACCGCCGAGGCGGCACGGCTCCAGCGTTTCGTGACCAACCTGCTCGACATGGCACGCGTCGAGGCTGGCGCTCTGACCCTCGACCTCGAGCCGGTCGACCTGACCGACGCCGTTGCCAGCGCGGTCCACGATGTCCGCCCGGCCTTGAACGGCCACGCGATCCGCCTCGACGTCGCGCCGGACCTGCCGCTGATCCGCGCCGATGCCCGGCTGCTCCACCATTGTCTGATCAATCTGCTCGACAATGCGGGCAAGTTCGGGAGCCCCGGAACGCCGATCGCGATCGTCGCCGTGCGAAACCCCGATCGGCTGACGCTGAGCGTACTCGACGAGGGCCCCGGCCTGCCGCCCGGGTTCGAAAACCACGCTTTCGACCGCTTCGCCCGGATCGAAGGCAGCGACCGCGCGCGCGAGGGTACCGGGCTCGGGCTTGCCATCGTCAAGGGCTTCGCCGAAGCGATGGGTTTCGCCGTCGCCGCCGCCAACCGCGACGGCGGCGGTGCCGCGTTCGCCTTGACCGTTCCGGCGGCGCTGCTTGTGCGGGCGGAGGCGGAATGACTGCAGTCGGTGCAAAGATTCTCGTCGTCGAGGACGACGCGGCGATCCGTCGCCTGTTGGCACGGACCTTCGACCGCGCCGGCTACGGCGTCGTCGAGGCCGGCGACGGGCGTGCCGCGCTCGCTGCTCTCGCCATCGACAAACCCGACCTGGTTTTGCTCGACCTTGGCTTGCCTGACCGTGACGGGCTCGAACTCGTGCCGCTGCTGGCCCGCGCACCTGGTCCGACGGTCATCGTCGTCACGGCGCGCGACGCGACCGACGACAAGATCGCCGCGCTCGACCTCGGCGCCGACGATTACGTCACCAAGCCCTTCGATACGGAGGAATTGCTCGCCCGCGTTCGCTCGAGCCTGCGCCGCGGCGCGCGTGCGTCGGCCGAGCGGGTGGTTATCGCCTTTGGCGACGCCACGATCGACCTTGTCGAACGGCGCGTCAGCCGCGCCGGCGACGAGGTCCGGCTGACGCCGCGGGAATATGCCCTACTCGCCGAGCTTGCGCGCCACCCTAAACGCGTTCTGACCCATGCCCACTTGCTGCGCGCCGTCTGGGGCCCGGCCCACCTCGATGACGTCGAATATCTGCGTGTGACAATGCGCGGCCTGCGGCGAAAGCTCGAACCCGACCCAGCAGCACCGACAGTGCTGCGGAACGAGCCTGGAGTCGGCTATCGCCTCGAAGCCACCGAATATTTTGAAGTGACATGAATTCTTAAGGCAGTCACCTTAGCGACGATCCGCAGACCCGCCGGTGTCCTCGCTTCTCGGAGCTTCGATGCTCGAACACGCCGGGCTTGCTGGCGATGAACGCACGGCGGAAAACATTCAGAACGACGGGCACGGCGCTCACTACCGGCACTTAATACAGTGACTTG
>CAHJWT010000015.1 GCA_903643075.1 Sphingomonadaceae bacterium
CCGATCTGCCATCCGGTCTGGCGCAGCCCGCGGACACTCGTCGGCTCGTACCCCGGCGTCCCCGGCGGCGCGAGCCTGAGATGGGCGGCCGGCGACCGCCTGATTTTCCGCGCCGAGTTCGACGGCTGGCCGCACCTCTACGCGCTGCCGGCGGCAGGCGGCGAGCCCCGGCTGCTGACGCCGGGGCCGTTCATGGTCGAGGACGTCCGCCTCGCCCGCGACGGCGCGGCGGTCCTCTACACCGCCAACACCGGCGGCACCGCGGGCGACGACGACCGCCGCCACGCTTTCCGCGTCGCCCTCGACGGGTCGCCCCCCGCGGCGCTGACCGCCGGCGAGGGCCTCGAATTCCTGCCGACCGACGCCGCGCCGGGGAAGGTCGCCGTCGTCTCGGTCACCGCGACGCGCCCCGCGGCGCTGCATCTGATCGACGCCGCGCAGCACGAGACGGTGATCGACCACGGGGCCGACGCCTATCCCGCCGCCGCGCTGATCGTCCCGCAGCGGGTCGTCTTCACCGCCGCCGACGGGACGAAGGTCCACGGCCAGCTGTTCACGACCGGGGGCGGCGCGCGGAAGCCGGGACTGATCTTCGTCCACGGCGGCCCGCCGCGGCAGATGCTCCTCGGCTGGAGCTACATGGATTATTACTCGAACGCCTACGCGATGAACCAGATGCTCGCGGCGAAGGGCTTCGTCGTCCTGTCGGTCAACTACCGTCTCGGCATCGGCTATGGCCGCGCCTTCCAGCATCCGGACAAGGGCGGCCCGGCGGGGGCGAGCGAGTACCAGGACGTCGTCGCCGGGGCCAAGTTCCTCCAGGCGCTGCCCGAGGTCGACCCGGCGCGGATCGGCATCTGGGGCGGGTCGTACGGCGGCTACCTGACCGGCCTCGCGCTCGCCCGCAACTCGAATCTGTTCAAGGCCGGGGTCGACTTCCACGGCGTCCACGACTGGTCGAAGCTGCTCGCCGAGGAAACGTCGCCGGCGAAGCGCTACGAGCAGGGCGACTGGGCGGCGGCGCAGAAGACCGCGTTTCTCGCCTCGCCCGACGCCGACGTCGCGACATGGCGGTCGCCGGTCCTCCTCGTCCAGGGCGACGACGACCGCAACGTCCGCTTCAACCAGACGGTCGACATCGCCCGCCGCCTCGACGCGGCGAACGTGCCGTACGAAGAGCTGATCCTGCCGAACGAGATCCACGGCTTCCTCCGCCACGCGAGCTGGCTGACCGCCGACGCCGCGACGATCGACTTCCTGACGCGGACGCTGAAGCCCTGAAGGGCACCTAGCGCCGTCACCCGCCACCCGCTAAGCCCCACGCGATGAAGCGGACGACAGGACACGACCGGAGCGTCACGGCGACGTGGCGGCCGGCGACGCAGGCGGTGCGCGGCGGGACGCTGCGCAGCGAGTTCGGCGAGACGAGCGAGGCGATCTTCCTCACCTCGGGCTACGCCTACGACAATGCCGGGGAAGCCGCCGCGCGCTTCCGCGGCGACGCGCCGGGAATGACCTATTCGCGGCTGCAGAACCCGACCAACCTGATGCTCGAGGAACGGCTCTGTCTGCTCGAGGGGGCCGAGGCGGCGCGCGTCACCGCGACCGGCATGGCGGCGATGTCGACCGCGCTGATGAGCCACCTCTCGGCCGGCGACCACCTCGTCGCGGGACGGGCGCTGTTCGGGTCGTGCCGCGTGCTGGTCGACACGATCCTGCCGCGCTTCGGGATCGAGACGACGACCGTCGACGGCCGCGACACCGAGGCGTGGGCCAAGGCACGGCGGCCGAACACGCGGGCTTTCTTCCTCGAGACGCCGTCGAACCCCGGCCTCGACCTCGTCGACATCGCCGCCGTCGCCGACCTTGGCCACGACGGGGGGGCGACCGTGTTCGTCGACAACGCCTTCGCCTCGCCGGTCCTCCAGCGGCCGCTCGACTTCGGGGCCGACGTCGTCCTCTATTCGGCGACCAAGCACATGGACGGGCAGGGGCGGGTCCTCGCCGGCGCGGTCCTCGGCTCAGCGGCGTGGATCAACGACACCTATCTCGCCATGGCGCGCCACACCGGGCCGGTGCTGAGCGCGTTCAACGCGTGGGTGGTGCTGAAGTCGCTGGAGACGCTCGATCTCCGCGTCCGCCGCGCCTGCGACAACGCGTTCGCCGTCGCGCGCGCGCTCGACGGCCGCGTCGACCGACTGCTCTATCCCGGCCTGCCGAGCCATCCGCAGCACGACCTCGCGATGCGGCAGATGGCGGCCGGCGGGACAATCGTCGCGCTGTTCGTCGCCGACCGCGCCGAGGCGCACGCCCTCCTCGATGCATTGGCGCTGATCGACATCTCGAACAATCTCGGCGATTCGCGGTCGCTGATGACCCACCCCGCGTCGACCACCCATGCCAGCGTCGTCGAGGCGGTGCGCGACGAGATGGGCATCACCGAGGGGATGCTCCGCCTGTCGGTCGGGCTCGAGGACCCGGCCGACCTGATCGCCGACCTCGACCACGCGCTCGGGAGCATCGGCCGGTGAAGGCGTTCTTTCCTTATGCCGCGACGACGGCGGGCGTCACCGTCCGCGTCGCGCCGCGCTATCTCGACGAGCAGTCCGACCCCGACGTCGGCCAGTGGGCGTGGAGCTACCACATCCGCGTCGAGAACGGGACGGCGGCCGATGTCCAGCTGCTCAGCCGCCACTGGGTCATCACCGATGCCCACGGCCGCGTCGAGCACGTCCGCGGCGACGGCGTCGTCGGCGAGCAGCCGGTGATCGCGCCGGGTGGGGCGTACGACTACGTCAGCGGCTGCCCGCTCCCGACATCGAGCGGTACGATGGTCGGTACCTACACCATGGCGGCGCGCGAGGACCTGTTCGAGGTCGCGATCCCGCTGTTCTCGCTCGACGTGCCCGGCGCGCGGGTGGTCAACTAGGCTGCTGGCGTGAAGCGCACCCACCTTCCCCTGAACGCCCTCCGCGTGTTCGATGCCGCCGCGCGACACCTGTCGTTCACCAAGGCGGCCGACGAACTCGCGGTGACGCCCGCCGCCGTCGGCCAGCAGATCCGCGCGCTCGAGGACGTGCTCGGCACCGTCCTGTTCAAGCGAATGACGCGCAACCTCGAGCTGACGCCGGAGGCCGAGCGCGCGCTCCCCGCGCTCCGCGCCGGCTTCCTCGAGTTCGAGGAATCGGTTCGCATCCTCCAGGACGCGCAGGGGTCGAAGGTCCTGACCATCGCCGCCCCGCGCGACTTCACCGCCAAGTGGCTCGGCCCCCGGCTCGCCGCCTATGCGGCCGATCACCCCGAGCTGCGTTTCCAGGTCGAGCCGGCCGACGGCGGCGTCGACTTTACCCAGGCCAACCTCGACGTCGCCGTCACCTACGGTCCGACGCCGGACGTCGAGGGCCTTCACGGCAAGCCTCTCGGTGACGGCGCGATGGTGACGGTCGCGGCAGCCGGGAGCGACCCTGCGCGGCGGATCGAGCATCCCGGCAGCGACTGGCCGAACGCGCCCGAGACGGTCGACGGCGTTCGCGTGGTCCTGACCGTCGCCGACGCCGGCCTCGCCCTCGACGCGGCAGCGGCGGGCCTGGGGCTCGCCCGTGTTCCCGCGTTGATCGCAACAAGCGCGCCGTCGGCGCTGATCACCACACCGGCCGGCCACTCGCCCCACGCCTACTGGCTCGTCGCGCCGACGCCGCAATGGCGGCAGGCAAAGGTCCGCGCGTTAGTCGAGGCGCTGACGAAAACCGGATAATCGGCGTCGGCTTTCGCCCCGTGGGCAGGCGACGGGGGCTCGAGCGGAGAACGTGTGCCAGCCGGCTATTGCGCTGGCAGCGGTACGACCGTGTCCTGCGCGTTGACGATCTGCCAGCAGCCACCCCGACCGACCCAGGTATCGGTCCAGATGAACCTGCCGCGCTGCCCTCCCTTCTTCGTCCACGTCTCGCTGCCCTGCGCGACGGCCGTGTTTCCGAAAAACCTGACGTGCACGTAATCGGCCGTATCGCTGAGGAACGGGCCGGGGTCGGCCGCCTCCGCGACAGCCCTCTTCTTGTCGAGGACGCGCCCGTCGAGCACCCACATGAAATCCTCGGCGAGGATACGCTCGACGACGGCGGGGTCGTTTGTCGCGACAGATTTCGCCCATGCCTCCTCGCTTTCCCGAATGTACCGGGCCACCTGATCCTGCGAGGACAGCGACGGTGCCGGGCATTGGGGGCCTGCCGCGGCTGCCGGTGCGATCCAGCAAAAGGCGATCGCAATCGGAACGAGTGCGCCACTCATTCTTCGTCCGCTGGTCTTCGTCGCCATCGCAAGCAGCTCCGTTCAAACGACGCCGATCAAAGCTCGGCTAGCGCGCTCGTTCAAGTACGCGTTCGGCGCGCACCGTCTTGCCTTCGGCCTGATACGTCTCGGAGACGATCAGCCGGTCGCCGTCGATGCGGAAGGCACGCCTCTGGTCCGTTCCGACATAGGCGGGAATGTTGCCGCCGCGCACGTGCGTCGTCCATTCGCGCTGATCCGCGGCAATGCTGTAGGTTCCGAAATAGGAGCAGTACCAGGCCGGTACGCAGGCATCAGGATCGACGTCGGTCGTCGCGGTCCGAGGATCCGGCGGGTTGCGCATGATGCTGATCGAGACATGGCCGTCGGCTGTAAAAATGAACTGGCCGATTGGCTGCCTGCCGAACGCATAGATTTTCTCGCCCCCCTCCGGTGTATCGACGTAACTGACGAGCCGCCACGTTCCGACCAGCGCGCCATCGGGCGTCGGGACAGTGCCTCGCGGTGTTGCGGCCGGCGCGGTCACCGGCCGCTCGACCGGAGCGACGCCGGACTTCGCGAATGGCTTGTCGGCCGGTGGCGGTGCGGCGGTCGTGATGACACCAGCCACAATCGCGAAGGAAGACAGTAACGGGCCCATGACTGCTTCTCGTCCGTAATCGAGCAGGTACGCAAGCCTGGCGGTCGATCCTCTCTGAATGCCGACGTTACCCGCTTCGGTGGTGACGACCGTCACGCCGCTGTCATGGAACCGCGTCACTGTGCCTGCGACATCGACGGGAGCAGACGGATGGCGACGGCGAACCCGGCAGCGGATGGCGGCACCCGCATACCGATGGACCACAAGGTCCACCCCGGCGCGATCATCGGCTTCGTTGCCGTCCTGATCGGTGGCCTCGCCTTCGCCGGCTACTCGATCTTCACCGACACCGACAAGGTCGGCGAGAACCTCGCGCTTGGGTCGTTCGCGTTCCTCGGCCTCGCGCTGCTGATCGCGCTGGGCTTCGAGTTCGTCAACGGCTTCCACGACACCGCCAACGCGGTCGCCACCGTCATCTACACCCACAGCTTGAAGCCGGTGTTCGCCGTCGTGTGGTCGGGATGCTGGAACTTCATCGGCGTGCTGACCTCGTCGGGCGCGGTCGCCTATTCGATCATCACCCTGCTGCCGGTCGACCTGATCCTCAACGTCGGCTCGGCTGGCGGTTACGCGATGATCTTCGCGCTGCTGATCGCGGCGGTGACGTGGAACCTCGGCACGTGGTGGTTCGGCCTGCCCAACTCGTCGAGCCACGCGCTGATCGGCTCGGTCCTCGGCGTCGGGCTGGCCAACCAGCTGATCAACGGCGGCGGCACCGGCGGCACTTCGGGGGTCGAGTGGAGCCAGGCGACCAACGTCCTCCTCGCGCTGCTGGTCAGCCCGGTGATCGGCTTCGGCGGGTCGTACCTGCTCCTCAAGCTGATGAAGCGGATCGTGCCCAACCCGGCCCTGTACGAGGAGCCGAAGGGCGACGCGCCGCCGCCGCGCGGCATCCGCGCGCTCCTGATCTTTACCTGCACCGCGGTCAGCTTCGCCCACGGCGGCAACGACGGGCAGAAGGGCATGGGGCTGATCATGCTGATCCTGATCGGCGTCGCGCCGACCGCCTATGCGCTCAACCGGACGATGCCCGACGGCTCGACGCCGAAGTTCGTCGCGGCGAGCGCGGCGGCGCGGAGTGCGCTCGACCCCGCCGCGGGGTCGACCGCGAAGCCCGACGCCGACGCGGCGCTGAAGACGCTCGACCAGTCGCTCAAGGCGAAGAAGACCGACACGCCCGAGGTCTACGCCGCACTGTCGGCCGCGTCGACGCAGATCGACACCGATCTCAAGCAGTACGGCTCGCTCAAGGCCGTTCCGGCGCAGCAGACGAAGAACGTCCGCAACCACATGTATCTAGTCTACGACACGCTCCGCCTCGTCACCAAGGACGAGGACAAGGCGAAGAAGGCCTTCCCGAACGGCGGCGACAAGAAGCTGAAGGACTATCAGAAGCTGCTCGAAAACGGGACGCGCTTCATCCCGCGCTGGGTCAAGATCAGCGTCGCCCTCGCGCTCGGACTGGGCACGATGATCGGGTGGAAGCGGATCGTCGTCACCGTCGGCGAGAAGATCGGCAAGACCCACTTGACCTACGGCATGGGCGCGGCGGCCGAGCTGATGGCGGCGTCGACCATCCTGCTCGCGCAGTTCAAGGGGATGCCGGTGTCGACGACCCATATCCTCTCGTCGGGTGTGGCCGGCACGATGGTCGCCGACGGGGCCGGCCTCCAGGCGTCGACCGTGCGCAACATCGCGCTCGCGTGGGTGACGACGCTGCCCGCCGCGATGGCGATCGCGGGGCTGCTGTACTGGCTGTTCCTGGCCGTCGTCCACGCGATGGGGATGCAGTGACGAGCGCGGCCGGCGCTTAGCGGAGGAACGCCACTTCGCGTTCGGCCGCTAAGCGTGGACTCGCGCGACGTCCGGCCGGCGGCCGTGGCGACCTTCCCGCCGCGTGCCGTCCACGCTAAACGTGCTCAATCACACAGGCAAAGCGTCGCGGCGAAGCCGCGCCGTCGGACGGGTTCGGCGGGGCGTCCGCCGACCCGCCGGCCGGCGCTCGCGCGAGTCGGTCGCTGAACGACAAACGCGAAGGTGCGTTTGTCGTTCAGCGACACGCCGCGCTCACGCGTCGATCGCCGCCGCCTCGACCTCGCGGGCGCTCGCCTGGATGAAGGCGAAGCGGTGCTCGGGGTTGCGGCCCATCAGCCGGTCGACGAGGGCGGCGACGTCGATCCGCGCCTCGGGGTCTGTCGGCATCGTCACGCGGAGCAGGGTGCGCTTGGCCGGGTCCATCGTCGTCTCGCGGAGCTGGGTCGATGCCATCTCGCCGAGGCCCTTGAAGCGGCCGACTTCGACGTTGCGGCCGCGGAAGACGGTGCGTTCGAGTTCGGCGCGGTGCGCCTCGTCGCGGGCATAGGCGACGGTGCCGCCGGCAGCGAGGCGATAGAGTGGCGGCTGGGCGAGGTAGACGCGCCCCGACCGGACGATCGCCGCCATCTCCTGGAAGAAGAAGGTCATCAGCAGCGTCGCGATGTGCGCCCCGTCGACGTCGGCGTCGGTCATGATGACGACCTTGTCGTAGCGGAGCAGGGCAGCGTCACAGCGGTCGCGGGTGCCGCAGCCGAGCGCCTGGATCAGGTCGGCGATCTCGCCGTTGGCCGCCGCCTTGGCCGCGTTGGCGCTGGCGACGTTGAGGATCTTGCCGCGGATTGGTAGCACCGCCTGCGTCGCGCGGTCGCGCGCCTGCTTGGCCGACCCGCCGGCCGAATCGCCCTCGACGATGAACAGCTCGGTCCCGTCGGCCCCGGCGCGGGCGCAGTCGGTCAGCTTGCCGGGCAGGCGGACGCTGCGCTTGTTGGTCGCGGTCTTGCGCTTGTCGAGCGCCTCGGCGCGGCGGCGGAGGCGGTCGTCCATCCGCTCGGCCAGTACGCCGAGCAGGGTCCGCGCCGCCGCCTCGTTGCCAGCGAGCCAATGGTCGAAGTGGTCGCGCACCGCCGCCTCGACCAGCCGCGCCGCCTCGGGGCTGGTCAGCCGGTCCTTGGTCTGGCTCTGGAACTGGGGGTCGCGGATGAACAGCGACAGCATGACCTCGCTGCCGGTCATGACGTCCTCGGGCAGCAGGTCGGCGCCGCGCTTGTTGCCGATCAGCGCGGCGAAGCCCTTGACGCCCTTGGTCAGCGCGGCGCGCAGGCCGGCCTCGTGGGTGCCGCCGTCGGGGGTTGGGATGGTGTTGCAGTACCAGCTGGCGGCACCCTCGCCCCATGTCGGCCACGCGACCGCCCATTCGACCGCGCCGCGTCCCTCGGCCAGGTCGGCGCGGCCGGCGAACAGGTCGGGGACGACGCGCTCGCGGTCGCCGAGCTGTTCGGTCAGGTGGTCGGCGAGGCCGCCGGGGAACTGGAAGGTCGCGGCCGGCGGCGTGTCGTCGCGGATCAGCGCGGGATCGCATCGCCACCGGATCTCGACGCCGCGGAACAGGTAAGCCTTCGACCGCGCCAGCCGGTAGAGCCGCGCCGGGCGGAACGCGGCGTCGGCGCCGAAGATGTCGGGGTCCGGCACGAAAGCGACCGTCGTCCCGCGCCGCCCGCTGACCGCGCCGAGGGCTTGCAGCGGCGAGGTCGGGACGCCGCGCGCAAAGGTCTGGCGATGGAGGGCCTTGCCGCGAGCAACCTCGACGACCAGCTCGGCCGACAGCGCGTTGACGACCGACACGCCGACGCCGTGGAGGCCGCCGCTGGTCGCATAGGCCTTGCCGGCAAACTTGCCGCCCGAATGGAGGGTGGTCAGGATGACCTCGAGCGCCGACTTGCCGGGGAACTTCGGGTGATCGTCGACCGGGATGCCGCGGCCGTTGTCGGCGATGGTCAGGCGGTTGCCGGCGTCGAGCGTCACCTCGATCCGCGTCGCGTGGCCGGCGACCGCCTCGTCCATCGCGTTGTCGAGCACCTCGGCGGCGAGGTGGTGGAGGGCACGCTCGTCGACCCCGCCGACATACATGCCGGGACGGCGGCGGACCGGCTCGAGCCCTTCGAGCACTTCGATGTCGCGCGCGTCGTAGTCGCCCGACGCGGTCGCCGCGGAAAACAGGTCGGTCATTGGCCGGGTATAGAACGGACGTGGAACGGGTCAACGCCGCCAAAAAAATGCGGAGATGTAAAATTTACGCTTGCCAACGCTCATGCTGCAGTGCACAACGGGCTTGCCGAAAGGCGATCCTCCCCAAGGATTTTACTCGAAGGCCGGTGGTTCGCCACCGGCCTTTTTTTATGCGCCGCTTATGCCGCGGCGCAATTCCCCCCTGTGCTGGCATGGTTGTTGCAATGCACAATGCGGAGGCTCGGTATCGCCGCGCCGCAGCAGGGGACCAGATGATGACCAGACTTGCCATTGCCGGACTCGCCGTTCTCGCCGCCGGCGTGCAGCCCGCGCTCGCGCAGGACGCGACGAACGTCGCCAAGCCGACGGCGGAAAGCGCCCCGGCCGCACCGACCCCGCCGGCACTGCTTCCCGCCCTTGCCGGGCCCCTGTCTTACGCGGCCAACCCGGTCAATTTCGACGCCGGCCCGCTCGGCAAGGTCTACGTCAACGGCGTCGTATCGGGTCTCGGCCTCGTCCAAAACCACTCGATCCCCGGTGACCACGACAGCTTCGGCGACATCAGCAACGGGCAGGTCATCGTCCAGAAGGTCGACGGCGTCCTTCAGTTCATGGTCCAGGCGGGCATCTACTCGACCCCGTCACTCGGCGTACCGTACACTAAAGCGTCGCGCCTGACCGATGCGACCTTCGGCCCGATTCCGCAGGCCTTTCTCAAGATCGCGCCGACGGCGAACTTTTCGGTGCAGGTCGGCAAGTTGCCGACGCTGATCGGCGCGGAGTATACCTTCAGCTTCGAGAACATGAACATCGACCGTGGCTTGCTGTGGAACCTCGAGCCCGCGGTGTCGAAGGGCGTCCAAGCCAACTATGCGCACGGGCCGCTCGCCTTCTCGATCGCACTGACCGACGGCTATTATTCGTCGAAGTACAGCACGATTTCGGGTTCGGTCGCCTATACGATCAACCCGGCCAATGTGATCGCCTTCGCGGCCAGCGGCAACACGCGGCGGATCGAAAAAGCGACCTTCGTCACCAGTCCGGTGCTCAACAACCAGCAGATCTACAATCTCATCCTAACCCACACCAAGGGCAAGGTGGTGATCCAGCCCTACGTTCAATACACCCATGTCGACGCGCTGCCGTTCCTCGGGACGACGTCGGGCGACACGATCGGCGGCGCGGTGCTTGCGCGGTACAACTTCACCCCGGCGTTCAGCCTGCCGGTCCGCGCCGAGTATGTCAGTGCGTCGGGCCGGACCAACGGTACGCAACCGAACTTCCTGTTCGGCCCGGGCAGCGACGCCTTCTCGATCACGGCAACGCCGACGTTCACGTACAAGATCTTCTTCGCCCGCGCCGAAGTCTCGTACGTCAGCGCGAGCCATACCACCGACGGTTACGTCTTCGGCTCGAATTTCAACGATCAGTCGCAGACGCGCGGAAAGCTCGAGGTCGGCGTTATCTTCTGATCGCTTGTGCCGCTGCTTGCTTTTTGAGCCGCAGCGGCGCACGTGCCTGATTATTATGCAACGGCGTTGCGGAACTGCGATCGCTCGATCGGTCGACTTGTTGCGCCGGTGCAACATCGCCAAAGCTATCGTCGCGACCGCGGTGGCGTGGCCGGCAGCAGCGGCGACCGTCGACACATCGATCGACGTGCTCAGCGATTATCGTTTCCGGGGCGTTTCGCTGAGCGACCACGCGCCGGTCGCCGACGCCGGCATCACCGCGTCGGTCGGTACGTGGTTCGCGGGCGCGGAAGCGATTTCGGCGACGCGCATCCGCGCGGCCGACCGCCCGACGCGGCGTAACGCCGAGATCGATGTTTCCGCCGGGTGGAGCCGGAGCTTCGGCCTCGTCACGCCGACCGTCGGCGCGATCGCCTACGTCCACCCCGGCGGTGGCGAGGCGGCGAACGGCGAGGTCTTCGCGACACTTGCCGGAGCATTCGGCCCGGCGACGCTGACCGCCGGCGTGAATTACGCCCCCGATCAGGCCGCGGCGGGCGGCGGCAACCTCTACCTGTCGCTCCGCGCCGCCGCCGGGGTGCCGCGAACGCCGCTTACCCTGACTGTCTCGGCGGGACGCGAGCGCGGCGCCTTCGCCGGTGGCGCGACCAAGATCGATTATTCGGGCGGGATCGAGGCGCGTGTTCTACGGCGGATCATGCTGGGGCTCGCGTACATCGGCAACGACCGGCCGACGGCCGGACCCGGCCGCCTCCAGCGCAACCGCGAGGACGGCGTCGTCGCGCGGGCGGGGGTGCGTTTCTAACGCGCGAGGTGGCCGAACTCGGCGATGACGGCGCAGTAGAGCTCGCGCTTGAACGGGACGATCATCGTTTCGAGCTCGGCGAGCGTCGACCAGCGCCAACTGCGGAACTCGGGGTGCTTGGTGGCGATGTCGACATCGGCATCCTGCCCAAGGAAACGCATCGCGAACCATTTCTGCCGTTGGCCGCAGTAGCGCCCCTTCCAAATTGCACCGATCATGTCGTCGGGCAGATCGTAATAAAGCCAGTCGTTCGACTCTGCGATGATCTCGGCCTGAGTGATCCCGGTTTCCTCGGCGAGCTCGCGGAAGGCGGTGGCGACCGGCTCCTCGCCGGGATCAATCCCGCCCTGCGGCATCTGCCACGCCTCGAGCTTCGAATCGAGCCGCTGGCCGGTGAACACCTTGCCGTCGTCGTTCAGGAGCATGATCCCGACGCCGGGGCGATACGGCAGGCCCGACGGATGGCGCGGTCCGCTCACTCGGCGGCTTCGGCGAGCGCCGGGGCAACGGTCTCGCCGACGAGCAGTTTCAATGCGGCGAGGCAGGCGTGGAGGTCGGCCTGGGTGCTTGGGATCGCCGCGCGCAGGGTGAAGCAGCCGTGGATCTGCCCCGTTGCCTCAAGAAACGAAACGTCGACGCCGGCGGCAATCAGCTTGGCGGCATAGGCGCGGCCCTGATCGCGAAGCGGATCGAGGCCGCAGGTAAAGACCATCGCCGGCGGCAGTCCGGCGAGCGAGGCGGCGTGGAGTGGGGAAGCGTAGGCGTGCGCAAGATCGGGTTCGGAGCCCATGTAATGGCCCATGAACCACACCATCCCGGCGCTCGTCAGCAGGTGGCCCTCGCCGAATTCGGTCATCGAGCCTTCGGTCGCGGTCATGTCGACGCCGGGGTAGATCAGCCATTGCGCGACGACCGGCACCGGGAGCTCCCCGTGGAGCTGCTGGGTGACCACCGCGGCGAGGTTGCCGCCGGCGCTGTCGCCCGCCGGTATCAGGCCGGTGATGTCGTGGCCGATCGCGCGCGGCGTCGTCGCCAGCCAGCGCATCGCCGTCAGCGCATCCTCGGCCGCGGCGGGAAAGCGGTGTTCGGGCGCGAGGCGGTAGTCGACGCTGACGACGGTCAGGCCGAGGACGCGCGCGATCTCGGCGCACAGCGAATCGTGGGTGTCGAGATCGCCGATGACCCAGCCGCCGCCATGGAAATAGACGACGACCGGTCCCGGGACTGGCGCGGCGACGGCACTGTAGACCCGCGCCGGGATGGCGTGGCCATGCGGCGAGGGGATGGTGAAGTCGCGGACGTGCGCGAGGTCGCCGCGCGGCCGTTCGGTCAGATTCTTCATCGCCAGCATCATCGCCCGCGCGGCATCGGGCGAACCTTCCTCCATCTTGGGGCCGGGCGCGGAGGCGAGCATGGCGAGAAGGTTGGCGACGTCGGGACGGACGAACGGCATGGCGAGGCTCCCATATTTTAGCGCGTCTTAGCGCGCGCGCGCTGCGACCGCCACCGGCAGCCGCCAACCGTCGAGGAAATCGTTACGGCGCAGGCAACCTGTTCACGTCCGGTGCGTTTATGTGAAGGAGGAATTAATATGTCTCACGACGATGGCTGGCGGCGGCGCATGGCGCAGGAACGCTACGGCGACAGCCTGACGCCGGGGTTCGCCCGCGACACCGTCGCCGGCACGCGATCGACCGACGATACGACGACAATGTTTTTTCGTGGTCAGGCGTCGGCCGATAACGCCGGATCGATTGCGCCGGCACCATATCGCCAGCGGCCGAGCGGCCCTGGTGGCACCCTCGGCTGGGCGGTCGCGGCATTCCTCGCCATTATCATCGCTGCGATCGGGGGATGGTTGGCGCATGGCAGCCGTGACCCACGGTTCGTCTATCTTCCCACCGCGACGCAGTCATCGCCCCCCACCGCGTCCGTGGGCGGATCGTTTCCCGCATTCGACGACGCCGAACAGACGGCCGCAGCAGCGCCGCCGCCGCCGGTAGTAGTATCGCCATCGCCGATCGATCGCACATTGCCTAGCCCATCGACCGATACCGACCGCCCCGCACAGACCGCCAGGACATCGACACCGGCGAAGCGTCCGCAAGCGGCCCCGGTGACGAAGCGGCGTCCGGCGACGGGGATTGCGGTCGTTCCCCCAAGCATTCCGCCCGCGCTCCAGTTCGCCTGCGTCAACGGCAACGGCCCCGCTTCGCGGACCATGTGCGACAGCCCTAGGGTTCGGCGGTTCGACGAGCAGATGCAGGTCGCGCAGGCTGAGGTTGTTGCGCATGGCGATCGTCAGTTGATTGCCCTAGCGGACCGCGACCGCGTCGTCTTCCTGCGGCACCGCGAGAAATGCGACGACGAAGCCTGTTTGATCCGTGTCTATACCAGTCGCATCGTTGCGCTGGTCAAGCTGCTGCCGGCCGGTGCAGCGACGCCGCCGATCTGCCAGCCTGAACAATATACCCGTACGCCGTTGATGAACTGCTGGCCATGGCGGCTCCGCGAGACAAGGAAACCGTTCTACAGCAAGTGAGTTTCGCCCTCGTCCACCATCCCGAGTACGTCGCCGTCCTGCCGCCGGGACATAGTTTCCCGATGGACAAGTACGGGTTGGTGATGCGGGCGTTGGCCGATATCGGCGCGATGTTCACAACCTATGCGCCCGACCCGGCTCCGCGCGACTGGATCGAGGAAGTTCACGATCCGACCTATGTAGCGGCGGTGTTCGACGGGACGCTCGACCGGGATGCCGAGCGACGCATCGGCTTTCCAGTAACCTCGTCGATCGTCCGCCGGTCTCGGTTGGTTATGGGAGGAACGTATCTTGCCGGGCGGATCGCGCTCGACGTCGGCTTTGCCGCGAACAGCGCCGGCGGCAGTCACCACGCGCTGCCCGGGGCGGGCGCGGGCTACTGCGTCTTCAACGACATTGCCGTTGCCGGCGCGCGTCTGCTCGCCGAGGGTCGAGTGCGCCGGCTCGCTGTCGTCGACTGCGATGTCCACCAGGGCGACGGGACCGCCGCGATCTTTGCCGGCCGGCCCGATGTCGTGACGCTGTCGCTCCACGCGGCGCGGAACTTTCCGGTGCGCAAGACCCGGTCGACCCGCGACGTCGAGCTCGCCGACGACACGGGCGACGATGAGTATCTTGCGATCCTGGGTCGGGAACTGCCTGCGTTCCTCGACGCGCACCGCCCTGACCTCATCATCTACCAGGCCGGGGTCGATCCGCACCATGAGGATCGGCTTGGTCGGCTGGCGCTCAGCGACGACGGCCTCATCGCGCGCGATCGTTTCGTCGCCGCAGCGTGCATCGCGCGCGGCCTCCCGCTCGCGTCGACGCTTGGCGGCGGTTACGGGACCGACAAGGCCGCGGTGGCGGCGCGTCACGCGCGGTCGATCCTCGCACTTGCAGGCTGTTATACAAAAACTTCTTTGCCCGGCTAGAACCCCGGGGGTAGGACGCTCGCCACTCATCATCCGGACCGACTTAATGGCAACTGCGCTGCAGACTGCGTTCGACAATACTCATCCCGCCAAGACCCACGCCGAGACGATGGTCGTCCGCTTCGCCGGCGACAGCGGCGACGGGATGCAGCTGACCGGCGGCCAGTTCACGCTGTCGACCGCGCTCGCCGGCGAGGACTTCGCTACCTTCCCCGACTTCCCCGCCGAAATCCGTGCGCCGCAGGGGACGACCTTCGGGGTCAGTGCCTTCCAGATCAATTTCGGTGCCGGCGGCATCGAGACCGCTGGCGACGAGCCCGACGTCCTCGTCGCGATGAATCCGGCGGCGCTCAAGGTCAACGTCGGCGACCTACGACCTGGCGGGCTCGTCATCATCGACAGCGGCGAGTTTTCGGCGCGCAACCTGGCGAAGGCCGGCTATGCAACCAATCCCTTAGAGGACGGCAGCCTCGCCCGCTGGCAGGTGATGGCGTTCGACATCAGCCGCCAGACGCTGACCGCGGTCAAGGCGTTCGGGCTGGGCAACAAGGAAGCGCTCCGCTGCAAGAACATGTGGACGCTCGGCCTCGCGCTGTGGATGTTCGACCGCAGCCGCGCGCCGCTGATCGAGTGGCTGCGGACCAAGTTCTCGAAGAACCCGCACCTCGCCGAGGCCAACGCCGCCGCCCTGAATGCCGGTCACGCCTATGGCGAGACCGCCGAACTCGACGGGCCGCTGAAGCAGTTTGCCGTTGATGCCGCAGAGGCCGCACCAGGCTTCTACCGCACCGTCACCGGCGGCGAGAGCCTCGCGCTCGGGCTCGTCGCGGGGGCCAAGCTCGCCGGGCTGCCGATGTTCTTCGGCTCGTACCCGATCACCCCGGCGTCGCCGATCCTCCACGCTCTCGCGCGGCTCAAGGAGTTCGGCGTCACCACCTTCCAGGCGGAGGACGAGATCGCCGCGATCGCGTCGGCGATCGGTGCGAGCTATGCCGGCAGCCTCGGCGTGACGTCGTCGAGCGGGCCGGGCATCGCGCTCAAGGGCGAGGCGCTCGGCCTCGCGATCATCACCGAGCTACCGCTGATCATCGTCAACTCGCAGCGCGGCGGGCCGTCGACCGGCCTGCCGACCAAGACCGAACAGAGCGACCTGTACCAGGCGGTCTATGGCCGCAACGGCGACGCGCCGCTCGTCGTGCTGGCGACGCGGTCGCCAAGCGACTGCTTCGAGGTGGCGATCGAAGCGTGCCGGCTGGCGACCCAGTTCATGACGCCGGTGATGGTCCTGACCGACGGCTATATCGCGAACGCCGCCGAGCCGTGGCGCGTCCCCGACATGGCGTCGTTCGAGCCCTTCCCGGTGACCTTCCACACCGAGCTGCATCCCGAGGGTCACATCAACCCGTACCAGCGCGATCCCGACACGCTCGCGCGCATCTGGATTAAGCCGGGCACGCCGGGGCTTACCCACCGCATCGGCGGCATCGAGAAGGGGGTGGCGACGGGCAACATCAACTACGAGGCCGATAATCATCAGGCGATGACCGACATCCGCCGCGACAAGGTGGCGAACATCGCGCGCGTCCTTCCACCGCAGACGGTCGACCAGGGGTCCGAGTGCGGTCGGCTGGCACTCGTCGGCTGGGGCTCGACCTACGGACCGATCCGCAAGGGGGTGCAGCGCGCGCGGGCGCGGGGCCTCGATGTCGCCCACATCCACCTCCGCCACATCTGGCCGCTGCCGGCGAATCTCGGCGACCTCCTCCGCAGCTACGACCGCATCTTGGTCCCCGAGATGAACACCGGCCAGCTCAAGACCGTGCTGCGCGACCAGTTCCTCGTCGACGCGAGGCCGCTGAGCAAGGTCAGCGGCCAGCCGTTCAAGATCGCCGAGATCGAAGCGGCGATCGAAGCGGCCCTTGGAGAGCGCGCATGAATGCCATCACCACCCCCGCCGACTGGGCGACCGACCAGGAGGTGCGCTGGTGCCCCGGGTGCGGCGACTATGCGATCCTGAAGGCGGTCCAGCGGACGATGCCCGAGATCGGGACGCCGCCCGAGAAGACGGTGTTCGTCTCCGGTATCGGCTGCTCGTCGCGCTTTCCCTACTACATGGAGACCTACGGCTTCCACACGATTCACGGTCGCGCGCCGGCGGTGGCGACGGGGATCAAGCTGGCCAATCCCGACCTCGACGTGTGGATCATCACCGGCGATGGCGACGGGCTGTCGATCGGCGGCAATCACATGCTCCATCTGCTGCGACGCAACCTCGACTGCCAGGTGCTGCTGTTCAACAACGAGATCTACGGCCTGACCAAGGGCCAGTATTCGCCGACGTCCCGAGTGGGCACGCGGTCGCCGTCGACGCCGTTCGGCTCGGTCGACCGGCCGGCGAACCCGTGCAGCTTCGCACTCGGGGCGGGCGCGCGCTTCATCGCGCGGACGATCGATACCGCGCAGAAGGCGCTGCCCGAAATCCTCAAGCGCGCGCATGCGCACAAGGGGACGAGCTTCGTCGAGATCTTCCAGAACTGCATCGTCTACAACGATGCCGTGTTCGACGCGTTCACCGACAAGAAGGCGGCCGCGGATCATCAGCTCCACTGCGAGCACGGCCAGCCGCTGGTCTTCGCCAAGGGCACCAAGGGGCTGGCGTTCGACGCGGGGACGATGACCGTGTCCGTGGTCGACATCGCCGAAGGCGATACGACCGGGATCATGGTTCACGACGAATATAATCGCATCCTCGCCCAGCTGCTGATCGATATGCCGTTTGGGCCGTTTCCGATGGCGCTCGGCGTCATCTGGTGCTCGCCGGCGTCGACCTTCGAGGCGGCGGTCGTCGAGCAGAACGTCGCCGCCAGCGCCGGCAAGGCCGTCGATCTCGACGCCCTGCTCCGCCGGGGCCAGAGCTGGGAGATCGCGGCGAAGGATTTCCACACCGTCTGAGCGAGGGGTTTGCGCGAGCACGCGCGTAGACGTCACGGATGTATGCGGTCGAAACCCCGGCGGCGCTGATGGCGCGTGTCGCCGCCGGCGATGCGCGCGCGTTCACCGCCATCGTCGGCGAGTTGTACGGGCCGGCCCTGCGCGTCGCCGTTCGTGTCGCGGGCAACCGTGCCGAGGCCGAGGACGCCGTTCAGGCGGCGCTAACCCGGTTGTGGACCGAGGCCGGGCGATTCGATGCGAGCAAGGGGTCGGTCGGCGGGTGGTTCCGGCGGATCGTCGTCAACCAGTGCCTCGACCGGCGGCGACGGTTGAAGGTCGTCGCACCGCTCGAGGCCGCGGCGGCCGTCGCCAGCGAGCAGCCCGACCCGTTCGAGGCGACCGCCGCCAACGCCCGGGCGCGCCGCGTCGATGCGGCGATGGCGCGGCTCAATCCTCGTCAGCGCGCCGCGATCGCCCTGTTCCACGGCGACGGTGCGAGCATGGCCGAGATCGCCGCTGCGCTCGACACGACGCCCAAGGCGGTCGAGGGATTACTCGCGCGGGCGCGTAATGAACTCAGCACTTTGCTCGCCAGCGATCGACCCGAGACAAGAGACCAATGACAGAGCCTACCCACATCCGCGCTGCCGAGATCATCGCTGCTTATGGTGGCGACGCCGCACGCTGGCCCGACGAGGAGCGCGCGGCGATGCTGGCGGCGGTCGCGGCGAGCGCGGACCTGCGCGCCGCACAAGCGGCGGCG
>CAHJWT010000016.1 GCA_903643075.1 Sphingomonadaceae bacterium
CGTCGGCGAGCCCGCGCGCGGCCGGCGACCCGGCCAACGGCGCGAGCAGCCGCGCGATCAGGTCGCGCTCACGCAGCGGCGACTTCTCCCCGCGCTGTCCGGGCGACGGCGTCGAGCAGGCCATTGACGAAGCCCGTTTCGCGCGCGTCGTAGAAGGCGTGGGCGACGTCGAGGTATTCGTCGATCACGGTCACGGTCGGCACGTCGGGCCGCGCGATCAGCTCATAGACCCCGGCGCGGAGCAGGCCCTTGAGCGGCCGGTCGAGGCGGTCGATCGCCCAGCCTTCGGCCAAATTGGCGGCGATCAGCGCGTCGATCTCGCCCCCGCGCGCCGCGACCCCCGCGACGAGGTCGTCGAAAAACCCCGCATCGGCCGGGCGGTATTCGGCATCCTCGATGACCGCGCCGAGCCGGTGGCGGTGGAACTCGTGAAGCACGCCGGGGACGGTGCCGCCGACCATCTCGCGCTGATAAAGCGCCTGCACCGCGGCGAGCCGCGCCGCCGACCGCGCGTTGCCGGTCCGCGCCTTCTTCTTCGCCTTGGCCATCGCCGGCATGTAGCGGCGGGGGCGGCGGCTGTCACCCTCCCCGCGGCCGCGTCGGCCCTAACGTCGCAGCGTAAAGCGCACCCGGCGGCCGCGGAAGTCGAGCGCGACCCGGCGGAACGCCTCGAGCACGTCGGTCCCGATCAGCAGCGCGGGCGATTTTTCCAGCCCGAACAGGCGGAACGGCGGCGCGTCGGCGAAGGCGACGTTGACGCCGCTGAGGTCGAGGCCGCCGATCTTGATGTTGGGCAGCATCGCGAGGTTGGCGGTCAGCGTCTGGCCGGTGACGCTGGTCAGGACGACCGGATGCGGTACGGCGCGGCGCGCGGCGACCACCCGCGCCTCAAGCGCGAGGTTGCCCATGGTGATCTCCGATCCCGTATCGATCACGGCGTAGATCGGGACCCCGCCGACCGACGCCGCGGTCAGGATCAGCTGGCCGTTGCGCCGCCGCGCCACGACGACGACCTCGTCGCCGCCGACGACCGGCTCGGGCCGCCGTGCGTCCTGGACGGTGATCGTCTTCTTGTCGAAATCGAGCATCAGCCGCTGATCGACCAGCGCGTCGATGCCGACGATGCCCTGCGCGCCGAGATAGCGCTCGGGGAGCGCCGGCGCGGCGATATCGGGGATCGTGCTGCCGCCGAGCTTGAGGCTGCCGACCTTGACCGTCGCCACCCGCGACGCGCCGGCCATGCCCTGCAGCCTGACGACACGGCCCGGCGGCAGGGCGAGGCTTTCGGCGAGGCCCGAGCCGACGACCGAGCGGTCGGCCCCCGAATCGACGAGGAATCGGAACGGCCCATGGCCGTCGACATCGACGGCGATGAACATCCGCGACTTGACCTGGTCGGCGGCGAGCGGGGCGCCGGCGACTTCGAGGCTGTCGTCGATCACCGCCGGCGGGATCTTGGGCACGACGGCGGGTTCGAGTACGGGCGGCGTCGCCGCGAGCGCCGCCGCGATCACCAGCAGGATCATGGCTGGCCGCGCATCCGCCGCAACGATGCGCCTGAGTTCACGAATGCTGGCCGATTCATCGTCATTCGTTGAACTTGAGCGGATGGCGAGCGATCCGGCCCGGTGCGGCGATTAACGCGCGAAGGCAGGTCTCGACCGTTTCGTCTCTCCCCAAGGCGCCGCACCTTAGGCCCTGGCCGGAGTGCAGGACAGCGCTGTTTCGCGAGCGGCTTCGATCCTCCCCGCGACGCAGTGAGGATCGAGTGACTGCCCGGTCGCTCTATCCCTTTCCGCCGACCAGCGCGAAGAGCGCGCCCTGCGGGTCGGTGCCGATGACGATGTGGTCGCCGCCGGGAATTTCATGCGGGCCCATGACGACGCGCCCGCCGCCGGCGGTCACGCGCTCGGCCGCCGCGGGGATCGAGGCGACGCGGAAATAGAACGTCCACCCCGGGTGCTGACCCGGCATGACCGGCGCGATGCCGCCGATGCGGCTGCCGTGGCGGATAAAGCTGTACGTTCCCGCCGGCCCCATATCCATGTCGCCGTCGTTCACCCAGCCGAGGCGCGTCCCATAGAAGTGGAACGCGGCGGCGACGTCGGGCGCGGCCAGCTCGTTCCACGCGACGTGGCCGTCGATCGGCGGATGGATTGCGCACGCGTTGCTGACCGCGTCGAGATTTCCTGCGGTCGGCCGCGGGGTCATCACGTAGAATGGTGCCCCGGTGGGGTCGGTGACGAGCGCGAAGCGTCCCGCCTCGGGCAAATCGCGCGCCGGAACGAGGACGTGGCCGCCGCCGTGCTCGACGCTGGTCACCGCCGTGTCGACGTCCTCGACCTTGACGTAGCCGATCCACGCCGGCCGCGCGCCGCCGACCGCCATCGCCGCGTCGAGCGTCAGGATGCCGCCGACGTGACCGGCGCTGGTGACGATCTCGCGATAGTCGGGCTGATCGCCGACCGTCCAGCCGAGGACGCCGCTGTAGAAGCGTGTCGCCCCGTCGGCGTCGGGGGTCATCAGCTCGTACCAGATCCAGTCGCCGTGACGGTTGGCCATCATCCGTTCCTCGCCGCAGAATGCCGACGAACGGTAGCAGATCGCGGCCGCGGCGGCGAGACGGCGATCCCCGGTCCGGCGCATCGCACTGCGTTAGACCGCGACCGATCCCTTTTCGACGGCCTCCTCGACCGCCGCCGCACCGAAGCGCTCGGCCGCCGCGAGCGCGGCGATCGGCGTTCCACCCGACCGGTCGTCGCCGCGCAGCCAGCCGTCGGCGAGGTACAGCGGCACCGTCACCGCGGCGAGCACATCGACGGCGAAGGCACGATCGACCAGCGCATCACCATCCGCCACGGTCGCGCCGCCCGACCGACGCCGCGCCGCCACGTCGGCGATCAACGCGTCGCCGGCGATCGAGCGGAGCTGCCACGCCGTTATGTCGAGCGGCCGCGGCGGTCGCGTCACGCCGGATCGCCGAACCGCGTCCGCAGCGCGATCATCGCCAACGCCGCCTTCGCCGCTTCGCCGCCCTTGTCCTTCTCGCTCCTGCGCGCTCGGACCCATGCCTGCGCCTCGTCCTCGACGGTCAGGATGCCGTTGCCGACGGCGAGGCCGTCCAGGGTCAGCGCCATCAGTCCGCGCGCCGATTCGCCGGCGACGACCTCGAAGTGGTAGGTCTCGCCGCGGATGACGGTGCCGAGCGCGACGAAGCCGTCGTAGCGGTTCGCCGCCAGCGCGACCGCGCCGGGGATCTCGAGCGCGCCCGGTACGGTGACGACGTCGGCCGTCGCCCCCGCCGCGGCAATCGCCGCCTGCGCCCCGTCGAGAAGCGCGTCGGCCAGCGCATCGTAGAAGCGCGCCTCGACGATCAGCAGATGGGGCATGGGGTTCTCCTCGTCTATCCTCTACGAAGTGGGGCGGGCGTGGGAAAGCATCGGCTCTCCCTCCGTTCGCTGGCACGTGCCGCGCCCAGGAGGGGTAGGGACCGCCTCGTCGAGGTCAATCCCCCGGCCATACGCCAACCGCCAACGCGCCGCCGCCATATCGTGCGTCGTGCGTCACCTCCGCCGCCGCCCAAGGTGGTGGCACGATGGCAGCCAGCGCGGCCGCGTCGCCGGCTTCGATCTCGACCAGCATCCCGCCGGCGAGCGCGCCGGCGAACACGTCGAGGCTGAATCCGGCGACCGTGTACCGCGTCTTGGTCAGCGCCGCCGCCGGCAATGCGGCGAAGACGTTGAACTCGGCATCAGTCAGGTAGGCGGTGACGATTGGTCGTGCCGTCGGGTCGGGCGCGTCGTATTTCTTGGTCAGCTTGAGCGCCACCACGCCATCCGCCGTCATCCGGCGCAATCGCAGGCGCGTGCCGGTGATGTAGCGATCTGCGATCGTGGTGCCGGGGATGCCGGCAAGGTTGGGCGGCCATACCGGGTCGACCAGCCAGCGCCGTTCGCGTTCGATGTGGGCGTATTTCGCGGTGATCGCTTCATCGGCGAGAGTCCGCACCTAATCCATCGCCCCCGGGATCGGCCGCTCGCCGACCACCGTCAGGCCATAGCCGGTCAGTCCGACGATCGTCCGGTGGGCGTTGGTCAGCAGGATCATGTCGGTGACGCCGAGGTCGACGAGGATCTGCGCGCCGATGCCGTAGTCGCGCAGCGCCATATTGGCGCTGCCCTCGCCGCGCGCGCGCATCTGGCTGCTGACGGCGGTCGGCGAGCCGTCGCGCAGGACGACGACGATGCCCGCGCCCTCGGCCCCGACGATGTCCATCGCCCGATGGAGCAGGCCCGCACGCTCGTCGTCCTCGACCAGCGTGTCGGTGAAGGTCGACAGGTTGTGCATCCGCACCAGCGTCGGCCGGGCCGGATCGATATGCCCCTTCTGGAGGACGATATGCTCGCCGTATTCGGCGGTGTTGGCATAGGTCTTCGCCGTCCAGCGCCCGCCGTGGCGGCTGTCGAGCGTCGTCTCGGCAACGCACTCGACGAGATTGTCGTGGCGCATCCGATAGGCGATCAGATCGCGGATCGTGCCGATCTTGAGGCCGTGGTCGGCGGCGAAGCCCATCAGGTCGTCGAGGCGTGCCATCGTCCCGTCATCGTTCATGATCTCGCAGATCACCCCCGACGGGTTGAGGCCGGCGAGCCGCGCGACGTCGACCGCCGCCTCGGTATGCCCGGCGCGGACGAGAACGCCGCCGTCGCGCGCGACGAGCGGAAAGACATGCCCGGGGGTGACGATGTGGCTCGCGTCCTTCCCCGCGTCGATCGCGACCGAGACAGTGCGCGCGCGGTCGGCCGCGCTGATCCCGGTGGTGACGCCGTCCTTCGCCTCGATCGACACGGTGAACGCCGTCTCGTGGCGCGTGCCGTTGTGGCGGCTCATCAGCGGCAGGTTCAGGGCCTTGACCCGGTCGGCGGCGAGCGCGAGGCAGATCAGCCCGCGGCCATGCTTGGCCATGAAGTTGATCGCCGCCGGGGTCGCCATCTGCGCCGGGATGATCAGGTCGCCCTCGTTCTCGCGGTCCTCGTCGTCGACGAGGATGAACATCCGCCCGTTTCTCGCCTCGTCGATGATCTCCTCGGGGCCGACGAGGGCGCGCGGCCTGTTCTGGCGGGTCAAATAAGTGTCGAGCTTGCGCAGCGTATCAGCGGTCGGATTCCAGCCCGGCTCGTCGAGGTTGCGCAGCGAATTGGCGTGGAGCCCGGCAGCGCGCGCCAGCCCCGAGCGGCTCGCACCATTATCGCCGACCAGCGCCCGCACCTTCTCGATCGTTGTCATCGTCACACTCCAGTGTGTGCGAAGATGACGATGATCACATCACGATGTCAAGGCCTCGCGCATTCGACCAAGATAGCGCGCGAGAACGTCGATCTCGAGATTGACCGCGTCGCCGGAACCCAGCCCGCCAAGCGTTGTGTGAGCGGCGGTATGCGGGATGATATTGACCCCGAAGTGAGCGCCGCCGCTTCGGTCGGTGACCTCGTTTACCGTCAAAGACACGCCGTCGACCGAGATAGATCCCTTCGCCGCGACGAATGGCGCGATGCCCGCCGGCACCGCAACTCCGATGCGCCGCGAGCCGCCGTCGGGGGTGACTTCGACGACCTCGCCGGTCGCGTCAACATGGCCGGTGACGATGTGGCCGCCCAGCTCGTCGCCGACCTTGAGCGAGCGTTCGAGGTTGAGCCGCGCGCCGACTGTCCAGTGTGCCGCAGCACTCCGCGCCAACGTCTCGGCGCTGACGTCGACCGCGAAGGTACCGGGCGCCTTGTCGACGACGGTCAGGCACACCCCCGAACACGCGATCGACGCGCCGAGCGCGATGCCGGCGGTGTCGTAGTCGGTGGCGATGGTGACGCGCAGGTCGCCGTGCTGCTCGACCGCGACAACGGTGCCGATGTCGGTGACGATCCCGGTGAACATGGTCGGTCTATGCCCTACCTGTCACTGACGCGAAAGCGCGTCATCGCACATAGCTCGCACCGTTGACATCGAGGACCGCGCCGGTCAGCGACGGCGGCGCGGCGAGGGCGAGCCAGCGGATCGTCTCGGCGACCTCGTCGACCGACGCGACGCGGCCCAGCGGGATATCGGCGATCAGCCGGTCGCCGCCGCGCGCCGCGAGATAGTCGTCGGCCATCCCGGTCATCGTGAACCCCGGCGCGACGACGAAGGCGAGCACGCCGTCGCCGGCGTAGGCGCGCGCGATCGTCCGGGTCATCGCGACCATCCCCGCTTTCGCCGCGGCATAGTGCCAGTGGTTCGGCGAATCACCCCTGAACGCCGCGCGCGACGCGACGTTGACGATGCGGCCGCGAACCCCGGCGGCATCGGCGTCGCGATCCCGGAAGTGCGCGACGGCGCGACGCGACAGGTCGGCGGCGGCCTGGAGGTTGATCCGCCATGACCGCTCCCACGTCGCCGCCCAGTCGGCCGCCGATGCGTCGGGCGAGACGCCCTCGAACACTCCGGCGTTATTGACCAGCACGTCGATCCGTCCGCCGAGGCGGTCGAGCGCCGCCTGCCACAGCCGGTCGCCGGCACCGGGTGCGGCAAGGTCGGCCCCGATCGTGTCGCCCCCGTCGCGGCTGCCGTGTCCAGCGACGGTCGCGCCGGCCCCGGCCAGTGTGGTGAACGCCGCCGCGCCGATGCCGCGGGTGCTGCCGGTAAGGAGGATGTTGGTCATCGGCGACGATGTAGGCGAGCCGCGCCGAAACGGGAACCGTCCGGCGGCGGCATCTTGCCCGCCAAGCGGGGCGGCTCGTGCGCGGCGCTACCGGTGGCGATCCCTTTCACGGGGCAGCGCCGCGATCGCCGCCGTCGCCGCCGTCTCGCGCTCGGCCCAATCGCCGGCCACCGACACCGGCGCGATCCCTCGCCGCGCGAAGCAAGCGGCGAGGCACGCAGCGAAGCGCGCCCGGTGGTCGTCGCCGCCGAAGCGGCGCGTACCGTCGTCGATCCACGGCGTGTCGGCGGCGAACAGCAGGTAGAGGTCGGCGGTCGCTGGAATGGCCTCGAGCGCAGGGTCGGGCGCACCGGACAGCATCTCGGCCCACGCGGCGGTGGTGACGATGTCGGTATCCTCGACGATCAGAGACGGACAGGCCGCCTCGGCCGCCCGCCGCGCCGCGAGGTGGCCGGCGGCGATGGCGCGGAGGTCGTCGCGGGTAAAGGTCGCGCCGTGCGTCTCGGCCCACGTCCGGCCGTATTCGGCGACGACGACCCCACCAAACGCGGCGGCGAGGCGCGGGGCGAGGGTCGTCTTGCCGGTGCTCTCGGCCCCGGTCAGGCAGACGCGGATCATGCGGGCGCCGGAGGCGCGGCACGGCCCCACTCGGCCCAGCCCCACGCCGCGATGCAGCCGAACACCGCGTAGAGCGCGGCCGTCGCGAGCAGGCCGTGCGTCGCATAGAGCCACACCGACAGCACGTCGATCGCGATCCATAGCGGCCAGCTCTCGACCAGCCTACGGTCGGTGAGGAGTTGCGCGACCATGCTCCACGCGGCGTTGGCGGCGTCCGACCACGGCGCGGCGGCATCGGTCAGCCGGCTCATCGCGAGACCCAGCATGATCGTGCCCCCGACCCCCGCGACGCCGGCAGCGAGCCAGCCGCGCGGCCCGAGCCGCCGCACCGGCACCGGTCCCGTTCCGCTCCGCGTCCAGTACCACCAGCCGTAGACCTGCGCGGCGAGGAAGAAGACCTGAAGCCCCGCCGCCGAATACAGTCGGGCGCGGGCGAAGACGACCGCGTAGAGCACGACCATGACGATGCCGAACGGATAGTTGAGCACCGTCCGCCGCGCGATCAGGACGATGTTGACAATACCCAGCCCGGCGGCGGTCAGTTCGAGCGGAGACATTGCCGCGTCGTGGCGGTGGCGGCGCGAAGCGTCAAGCGGCGGGCGTTCAGGCCGGTCGCGCATCTCCGCCCCGAGCGGCGAGGGCCTCGGCGGCGACGTCGATATAGCCGCCCTGGCAGCGGCCCGATCGTGCGCGGCGGACGAGCATCGTGGGATCAGCGAAAGCGGCGACGGCGGCTAACCGGTATGCGGTCGCCGTGCTGTCGAGGCGTTTTGTACGTAGCGGTTGATCACCGCCAGCTCCAGCACGATGAAAACGAGCCCCGCCAACGCTTCGCCGTGCGGCACCGCTGCGGCGTGGATCAATTTCGACGCCGCGATGGCGGCGATCGGAAAAACCACGACGAATGAACGGAAAGCCTTGCTGTCGGCTTCGGGGCGCTCGACCTGTGTGAGCGCGACCGGCAAGCGACTGAGGAGATACGCCTTGGCCCAGTCCAACGTGTTCATCGGCAGCTTGTCTTCGATCGAAGCGGTAGGGGCGGAAGTGTTGCGCGCCCCCCGCCACCCGCGACGATACTTGGGTACGTCAGATGGAAGCAAAAGCGACAGAAAGGTCGGTCGGCCTTTCGCCCTTGCATCAGAGGCTTTCGGCCGGCGACGACGACCGGCCGGTAGTTGCCCGTACGGCGCGTCCCTATATGGCCCCGGCCAATCGTGCCGGAGACCCTCGATGACCGACCTTGCCGCCGCTGGAACCTTCACCCTCGGCGACCGCGCCGTCCGCCGCATGGGCTATGGGGCGATGCAGCTCGCCGGGCCGCACGTCTTCGGGCCGCCGAAGGACCGCGCGCAGTGTGTCGCCGTTCTCCGCGAGGCGGTCGCGAGCGGCGTCGACCATATCGACACGAGCGATTTCTACGGCCCACACGTCACCAACGACATCATCCGCGAGGCGCTGTCGCCGTACCCCGACGACCTGACCATCGTCACCAAGGTCGGCGCGACGCGCGGGGCCGACGGCAGCTGGAACACGGCGCAGGAGCCCGACCAGCTGATCGCCGGGGTCGAGGACAACCGCCGGAACCTCGCCCGCGACCGCATCGACGTCGTCAATCTGCGCATCCATACCGGCGCGATGACCGGCCCCGAGGAAGGCTCGATCGCGGCGCGGGTCGAAGCGCTGGCGCATCTGCGCGAGAAGGGCGTGATCGGCCACGTCGGCTTGAGCAACGTCACCTCGGCGCAGGTCGCCGAGGCGCGTGGCATCGTCCCCGTCGTCTGCGTCCAGAACCAGTACAACCTCGTTCAGCGCGACGACGACACACTGGTCGAGGAGCTCGCGGCAGCGGGGATCGCGTACGTTCCGTTCTTCCCGCTCGGCGGCTTCTCGCCGCTGCAGTCGGACAAGCTGTCGGGCGTCGCGACGCGGCTCGATGCGAGTCCACTCCAGGTCGCGCTGGCGTGGCTGCTGCGGCGCTCGCCGAACATCCTGCTCATTCCCGGCACGTCGTCGCTGGCGCATCTGCGCGAGAACCTCGCCGCCGCGAAACTGGTCCTGGACGACGCGGACCTCGCCGAGTTGAACGCGATCTGACGGGCGGCCGGCGAGGCGCGGAACGGCAAATGCCGTTACGCGGCCGCCGCCTCGGCCGCGATCAGCGCATCCATCCGTTCCCGGACGGCGACCGCGCCACGGTCGATTTTAAGCAGGGCTGGCTGAAGTCCCAGAGGTCGTGGCGGTCGAGCCGCGCCTGCTACGCTGCGATCATCGGCTCGTCCTCGGTCGCGACGATGCGCGCGCGGACGGCGCGCACCGCCTTGTCGTAGTCGGCGTCGTCGAGACGGAAGTCGCGTGTCGAGGCGAAGAAGTAGTGCATCCGCGTCGCGCTCTCGGGAGTTAGGATGTGGGCATTGATCGCGTTACCGCCCTTGGCACGCGGCGTGCCGGCGGGACGACGCGTTGATCTGCTTCATCACGCCCGGTGCGCTCCACTCGACCTCGGTCCAGCTGTCGATGTGGTCGACCCCGGGCGGGGCTGGTCCTCTACCTCGGCTGGGGGTGCGCGTGATCGACCCGCCGCCGAGCGTGTCGGGATGGGGGTAGTCGGTGTAAGTCAGGTCGAGGATGTTGTCGACGAACAGCTGGTAGTGGCCGTGGCCGCACAGATAGCCCTTGCTGAGCACGGTTTCGGGGACCGCAGTCAGGAAGGCGAGGTCGCGGATCGCCGCCGGGTCGGCCCGCGCGGGATCGCCGAACCAGATCCACAGCGCGCGGTGCGCCTTGACGAGTGGATGGGTCGGGACCGCCAGTGCCCGCGACAGCGGACCGTGCGGGTTGCGGACACATGCCCCGTCGGGTCCGAACGCGAGGCCGTGATGACGGCAGACGACCGCATCGCCGTCGACGCTGCCGATGCTGAGCGGGGCGAAGCGGTGCGGGCAGCGATCGAACAGGGCGTGCGGTGCCGTTGGCATCGCGGTAGAGGATGACCGGCCGGTCGAGCAGGGTGGGAGCGGGGCGGCGTCGACCTCTTCGGCCCACGCCACCATGTACCACGTGCTGAGCGGATAGGTCATGATGGGCGAAACCTCCGCCAGCCAGCGAAGATCACCGCGCCGCCCGCCGCCGCCATCAAGCCGAAGATCAGCGATACCGCGCCGCGGCCGACACCGCGGTCGAACAGCGCGCCGGCGACGAGCGGGGCGATGGCGCTCGCGACGCGGCCCATGCCGCTGCCGAAGCCGCTCGCCGACGCGCGGACGTCGTCGGGAAAGGTCGTCGCGATGACGGCTTAGAGCCCCCGCCGCGCCCGAAAAGAAACAGGCCTCAGGCTCCACTGGCGGCGGCGAGGAGCGGCAGCGACGCGGGGGTGAAGCCAACGCGACCGTCGCGGCGCCCAGCCCGATCATCGCCGCCGACGTCAGGCGGCGCAGACCGCGGCGCTGCGTCAGCCCGCCGAGGACGAGGCCGCCGATCGTGCCTACGCCGCTCGCCATCGCCGACACAAGGTTGGCATCGCTCGGCCGGAATCCGGCGTCGGCGACCATCTGCGGCAGCCACGTCACGATGTAGAACGAGGCGGCGGCGAACAGCATGCCGGCGGTCGCGATCCAGATAAGGCGTTTCGTCCGTCGCCGGGCGCAGCAGGGGATTTGGCGGTCGCCCGCGACGGATCAGGCTGCCGCGATCTCGACCAACACTCCGCCGTCGGCCACCTGGTCGCCTTCGCCGACGTGGACGGCGACGACGGTCCCGGCGAGCTTCGCAGTGAGGCGGTGTTCCATCTTCATCGCTTCGAGAACGAGCAGGCGGTCGCCGGCGGCGACGCTCTGGCCAATGGCGACGTCGACAGTCAGGACTCGGCCCGGCATGGGGGCGGTGACCTTGCCGTCGCCCCCGGGCGCTTCGCCGCCCACGCGTGGGGCGCGGCGGAGGAAGCGGGTGGCGCTGCCGGCGATTCTGACCTCGACCGCGTCGTCGTCGGTGACGACGACGGCGCGGACCTCGCGCCCGCCGACGTCGGCGGTGAAGGTCGCATCGTCGACGAAGCGGCCGGTGGCAGTGAGGGGTGAGGCCGCCGACAGTAATACGGCGGTGGGCAGCCCTTCGATCCGGTCGCCCGTGATGGTCAGCGCGATCCGTTTGCCGTCGGCCGCAAACAGGTCGAGATAGCGCCGCGCCGGCAGGTTGAGCCGCCAGCCGCCATGGCGGGCGAAGGGGCCAGCGTCGGCCGCCGGCGGAAGCGGGGCGGTGGCCAGCGCCGCGATGACGGTCGCCGTGGCAGCGGTCGCAGCTGGCGGCACGACCGCGGCTCCGCCGAGGCCGAGGTCCGCCTCGTGCCGGGCGATGAAGCCGGTGTCGACCTCGCCGGCGCGGAACGCGGGGTGGTCGGCGAGGCGGGCAAGGAAGGCGCGGTTGGTTCTGACGCCCTCGACGATGCACCCGTCGAGTGCCGCGACCAGCCCGTCGATCGCGCTCGTCCGGTCGGGGCCATGGGCGATGACCTTGGCGATCATGGGATCGTAGAAGACGCTGATCGCGCTTTCCGTCTCGACGCCGCTGTCGACCCGGGTGGTCGTCGGCGCGGCTGCGGGCCGCGGCGACGCCGCGGTCGTGAACCGCGCCCCGACCGGGAAGCGGACGCGGGTCAGCGTGCCCGTCGACGGCAGAAAGCCGGCCTCGGGGTCTTCGGCATAGAGCCGTGCCTCGACCGCGTGCCCGATGACCGGGATCGCCTCCTGGTGGGCCGGCAGCATCTCGCCACGCGCGACGCGAAGCTGCCACTCGACGAGGTCGAAGCCGGTCACGAACTCGGTCACCGGGTGCTCGACTTGGAGGCGGGTGTTCATCTCCATGAAGTAGAAGGCCGGGTCGCCGTGCTTGTCGACCGCGTCGAGGTCGAGGATGAACTCGATCGTCCCCGCCCCCTCGTAGGCGATCGCCGTCGCCGCCGCACATGCCGCGATGCCGAGCGTGTGGCGCAGGCGGTCGGACAGGCCGGGGGCGGGGGCCTCCTCGATCACTTTCTGGTGGCGGCGCTGGAGCGAGCAGTCGCGCTCGTGGAGGTGGACGACGTTGCCGTGGCTGTCGGCGAAGACCTGGACCTCGACATGGCGCGGTCGCGCGATCAGCTTCTCGAGGAGGACGCCGTCGTTGCCGAAGGCGCGCGCGGCCTCGCGCTGGGCGGCTAGGAGCGCTTCGGCGAACTCGGCCTTCGTGGCGACGGCGCGCATCCCCTTGCCGCCGCCGCCGGCGACTGCCTTGATCAGGAGGGGAAAGCCGATCTGGGCGGCGGCGCGCTCGAGGCGGACGAGGCTCTGGTCGTCGCCTTGGTAGCCCGGCGTGGTCGGTACGCCAGCTTTCTTCATCACCGCCTTGGCCCCGTCCTTCAGGCCCATCGCGCGCATCGCCGCCGCCGGCGGGCCGACGAAGGTCAGCCCGGCCTCTCGGACAGCGTCGGCGAAGTCGGCGTTCTCGCTAAGGAAGCCGTAGCCGGGGTGGACGGCATCGGCCCCCGTCCGGGCCGCCGCGTCGAGGATCGCGGCGACGTCGAGATACGACTCCGCCGCCGGGGCCGGGCCGATGCGCACCGCCTGGCCGGCGTCGCGGACGTGGAGCGCGCCGGCGTCGGCGTCGGAATAAACCGCGACGGTCGCGATCCCCATGCGGTCGGCGGTGGCGATGATCCGCCGGGCGATCTCGCCGCGGTTGGCGATGAGGAGCTTCTTCATGGGGCGGAGCCTATAGCAGCTTGACGCGGACAAAGCCCACCGCGCTCGTCCGGTCCCCGCCGTAGCTCGGGTCGAGGCCGGCAGGGGTCAGATTGCGCGAGACGACAGTGCCGAGGCCGAAGGCGAGGTGCTTCGCCAGCGGGAAGTCGCGGATCCCGCCGAGCGACACCTTGCCGACGGTGAGTGCCGGGCCGTCGGCGACCGCGCCGGGGGGCAGCAGCAGCTCGTCGTTGTCGACCCGCTCGGCGCGGCCGAAGATCGTCCAGCGTCGGTCGAAATGGATGGCGCTTTCGAGGACGAAGGCATCGAGCGCCGGTCGCCGCTCGCCGCCGGCCTCAATGACGATCCGCCGACCCCATGCGAAGGTCGTCGCCCAGAAGCCGCCGTCGATTCCGACCGGCTGCGTATAGATCGCACTGGCCGACCAACGGTCGAGGTTATCGGCCGGATCGAGCTGTTCGGGGCTGATCTGGTGGGCGTAGGATGTTTGGAGCGACAGGGTACGCGTCGGGTTCCAAGCGACCCGGACGGCGGTTGAGTCGAGGTTGGGCGTCTCGATGTCGAAGCGATTCTGGTCGGGCTCGCGGCCGCGGAAACGCGAAACCTCGACCTTGACCGCGCCGACGGACGTGTCGGCGGTCGCGCCGAAGGTGACAACGCCTTCGCTGATATGGGTGCTGTCGAGCCAGTGGTGGCTGATCGGCGCCTCGGGATCGTCCATGACCGACTGGCGGTGGAGGTAGGCCGGCGGTCCGAACGCCGGTTCGCCTGGCAGGCCGGCATAGACGAAAATGCTCGTGTGGTCGCCGACCCGGTGCGACAATGACACCGACACCTCGCTGAACAGGTCGTGCGGGTGCTGGCGGTCGATCAGCGGCGTCCGCCCGTCGGCGGTCTCGCCGCTGGCTAGGAGGAGGGGATAGCCCTGCGAGCCCATTAACGGATCGGGCGACAGCGCGATGTGGAAGCTGAGGCGGTCTCTATCGGACAGATCGCGCGCCGCCATGCCCATGACGTGTCCGGCGACGAACGCGCGGTCGCGACCGCGCGGTCCCGTCTGATCCGTGTGGACGCCGTCGAGATAGCCGTGGAGCATCAGCGTCCATCCACCCGCCTCGCCGTGCAGCCCGTCGTGTGTCGACACGTCGGGTTGCCAGCTCGTACCGGATGCCTCGCGCGCCATGGCGTAGGGGCCCAACGCAGCGAGAGCCATCTGCATGTGATCCATGCCGCCCATGTCGGCCATAGCACCGCCGTCTCGCCCCGTCGCGACCGGGTTCGCCGGCATCGCCATGCCCGGCATATCTGGCATCGTCTGCGCGGCGAGCGGGGCACCGCCGGCGAGCAGCGCAGCGGCGAGCAACAGACGCACGGCTACATCCGGAACGTGCCGAAGCGCGTCTCGCCGATCGGCTGGGTCAGGCTGGCGGCGAGGCTTAGCGCGACGACGCGGCGGGTGTCGGCGGGGTCGATGACGCCGTCGTCCCACAGTCGCGCGCTGGCGTAATAGGGATGCCCCTCGCGCTCGTAACGCTCACGGATCGGCGCCTTGAACGCGGCTTCCTCGGCAGCGTTCTTGAATCCGCCGGTCTTGACCGTCGCCAGCACGCTCGCCGCCTGCTCCCCGCCCATCACGCTGATCCGCGCGTTCGGCCACAGCCACAGGAAGCGGGGCGAGTAGGCGCGGCCGCACATGCCATAGTTGCCCGCGCCGAAGCTGCCACCGGTGACGACGGTGATCTTGGGCACCGCGGCGCAGGCGACTGCGGTGACCATCTTCGCGCCGTGCTTGGCGATGCCCTCGTTCTCGTAGCGGCGGCCGACCATGAAGCCGCTGATGTTCTGGAGGAACAGCAGCGGCACCTTGCGTTGGCAGCACAGCTCGATGAAGTGCGCCCCCTTCTGCGCGCTCTCCGAGAACAGGATGCCGTCATTGGCGACGATGCCGACCGGCATCCCTTCGATTTGCGCAAAACCGGTGACGAGCGTCGGGCCATAGAGCGCCTTGAACTCATCGAGGACGCTGTCATCGACGATCCGCGCGATGATCTCGCGCGCGGTCTGCGGCTGGCGGGTGTCGGTCGGGATCAGGCCGTGGAGGTCGCTCGCCGGAAAACGCGGGGGGACGGGACGAGCGGTGGTCGCCGCGACGGGAGCCGCCGGCAGGGTCGCCGCGATCCGGCGGGCGATGTCGAGGGCGTGGACGTCATCGTCGGCGAGGTGGTCGACCACGCCCGATACCCGCGCGTGAACATCGCCACCGCCGAGGTCCTCGGCCGACACCTCCTCACCGGTCGCGGCCTTCACCAGCGGCGGACCCGCCAGGAAGATCGTCCCCTGGTCGCGGACGATGATGCTCTCGTCGCTCATCGCCGGGACATAGGCCCCGCCGGCGGTGCAGCTACCCATGACGACGGCGATCTGGCCGATGCCCGCCGCGCTCATGTTCGCTTGGTTGAAAAAGATGCGGCCGAAATGGTCGCGGTCGGGGAAGACCTCGTCCTGGCGCGGCAGGTTCGCCCCGCCGCTGTCGACGAGATAGATGCAAGGCAGCCGGTTTTGCGCCGCGATCTCCTGTGCGCGCAGGTGCTTCTTGACCGTTAATGGATAATAGGAGCCGCCCTTGACCGTCGGGTCGTTGGCCGCGATCACGCACAGCCGCCCGGCGACCTGACCGACGCCGGCGATCATTCCCGCCGCCGGCACGTCGTCCTCGTACACCCCGTGTGCCGCGAGCTGGCCGATCTCGAGGAAGGCGCTGCCGGGATCGAGCAACCGCTCGACGCGCTGGCGCGGGAGGAGCTTGCCGCGTGCGACGTGACGCTCGCGCGATGCCGACGGACCGCCGTCGGCAATGCGGCCGACGAGCCCGGCCAGGTCGGCAACCAGTGCCGCCATCGTTTCCGCATTGCGGCGGGTCTCCGCCGTCGCGGGTAGGGGAGTGCCGATGCGCTGCGCCATGGTCGAGGGCTATAGGCGGCGGTCGGCGGCCGCTCAACCCCGCCGCCTGTGGCTGGCCATGACCGTGCCGGCCGCGTATGACGCGATCGGCGGCGGATGAGTGGCCGAGTGGTTTAAGGCAGCGGTCTTGAAAACCGCCGTGGGTTCACGCTCACCGTGGGTTCGAATCCCACCTCATCCTCAGTCCTTGCACGGTGGCGTCGCCTGCCGCGGGACCATCGGCACGCTGTTGCCGCACTGCACGACCGACCCGCCCGCGATATAGAGTTGGGCGCGGTTGACGTAATTGGGCAGCGAATTGACGCTATTGTTGCGGACCGAACAGCCGCGGCAATCGCTGACGGTGATGCCGTCGCCGAGCGTGGTCAGCACGGTATTACCGGTGACCGTCATGCGGTCGAAGCCGCCAGCCCCGGGGCTGTTGAACAGGCTGATACCCTGCAGTACGCCGACCATGCTGTTGCCGGTGATGGTGATGTCGGCGACCGGCGGATAGGCCGGCGTCGACCACGCCTGGATGCAATCGGGGTGGGCACCGGGACCGGGGGTGAACTCGGAGCACGCGTTGCGCGCGACGACGATGTTGCGCGCCGCGGCGAGATCGATGCCGTCGGCCGTAAGACGCGCCAGCCAGTTGCCGGTGATCTGGCCCCCGGCGACGCGGTCGTAGACGATCGCGTTCTTGAAGTCGGTGATATGCGCGCCGTCGATCGTGATCGCCGTGCTGACCGATGCGAGGAAACCATAGTTGGTCGCCGAGGTGTCGCCCGCAGCACCCTTGAGGATCCCACCGGTCCACTTGATCCCGCTCGAGCTCATCACCTGGACCCCGGCGACGGTGGCGGCGCTCGCGTCGATCGTCAGCGGGGGATCGAACGTGCGGCTCTTGATCTTGACCAGCGGATACTGGCCGGCGACGAGGCGAACCGTGTCGCCGGGATGCGCGGCAGCGATGACGCTAGCGACGGTTGCGGGATTGGCGGCTACGACGGCCAAGGCGATCAGGATCATGCTTTCCTCCGGGCTGGTTGACGAGCCGGCGCAGCGGCTGAAGCTGTTATCGGCGGGCTTGACGCGGCCTTAAGACGCGCGGTCGTTGACGCGGCGCGGCGGTTCCGCGACAGCGGCGCGGTGGATGTTCCCGTTATCGTCGCGGTCGCGGCCGCCCTGTTCCTCGCCGTCGGCGGCGGCCTGCTGACGCCGATCGACGCGTGGTACGCCAACCTCCGCAAGCCGCCGTGGAACCCGCCGAACTGGGCCTTCGGTCCGGCGTGGACGATCATCCTCGGGCTATGGGCGTGGTCCGGCGTCCTCGCGTGGCGCGGCGCGGCCACCGTCGACGGACGGACAACGGTGCTCGTCCTCTACGGCGTCAACGCGGCTTGCCATTTCCTGTGGAGCCCGTTGTTCTTCAAGCTCAAGCGGCCCGACTTCGCGTTGATCGAAGTCGCGTTCCTATGGACGTCGCTGCTCGCGTTGCTCATCTTCGTACGGCCGTTCTCGGTGCAGGCGACGTGGCTGATCGTGCCGTACTTCGTCTGGGTCAGCTTCGCCGCCTGTCTCAACGCGGCGATCGTCCGCCGCAACCGGCCGTTCGCCTAGCAATCGACCACCGCCTTGCCGGTCAACCGCCCCTCGGCCATCACCGCGAAGGCGTCGCGGGCGGCGGCGAGCGGTGCGCGCAGGCCGATATGCGGCACGAGGCACGGTGCCAACGCGTCGATCTCGGCTAGGTTCGCCGCGCCGCCGGCGGGATCGCGGCGGGCATATTCACCGGCGCGGACGCCGACGATCTCGACCTGACAGCGGGCGACGCTGGCGAAGTCGACCTCGGCGATGCCGCCGACGAAGCCGACGACGAGGTAGCGTCCTCCCGGAGCCAGGGCGGCGAGCAGCGGTGCCGTCAGCCGCCCACCGATGGGGTCGAACACGAGATCGGCCGGCGGCAGGGCGGGCAGGGGAGCGGCACGGGCTGCGACGACGACATCGTCGGCCCCGGCCGCCGCGGCTGCCGCGGCCTTGGCAGCGGTCGATGCCAGCGCG
>CAHJWT010000017.1 GCA_903643075.1 Sphingomonadaceae bacterium
CGGTCGCGGCGCTGCGCGCGGTCAGCGTCGGCTTCACCGCCGATCCGGTCGCGCGGTGACGCGCCGTGCCGCGGGCGCGTCACGGGGCGGCGCACGGAGACTAACCATATAGGCCCAAAGTCTGCTGCGAAAACTACTGTTCCCGCCGCTTACTTCGCTTAGTTGTTCATCTTCGCAAGCCGCTCGCCGAATTGACTAAGCGCGGCCCCCTGCCTATGTCGCGCCGATTGCCGCGGGCGCGCCAGCGCCGCCGGCGGGCGGTTGGGACACTCATGTTTGCAGGCATCGCGAAGCGCATCTTCGGCTCGTCGAACGAGCGCTACGTCCGCTCGCTCGGACCGCTGATCGCCCGCATCAACGCCCGCGAGGACAAGGTCGCGGCGCTGTCCGACGACGACCTGCGCGGCCAGACGGCGGCGCTCCGCACCCGGCTGGCGGCGGGCGAGAGCCTCGACGACCTCCTCCCCGACGCCTTCGCCACGGTCCGCGAAGCGGCCAGGAGGACGCTCGGCCAGCGCCACTACGACGTCCAGCTGATCGGCGGCATCGTCCTCCACCGGGGCGAGATCGCCGAGATGCGCACCGGCGAGGGCAAGACGCTGGTCGCGACTTTGGCGGTCTATCTCAACGCCTTGGAAGGCAAGGGCGTCCACGTCGTCACCGTCAACGACTATCTCGCCACCCGCGACGCCGAGTGGATGGGGCGCGTCTACGGCTTCCTCGGCATGACTGTCGGCGTCATCGTCCCCAACCTCGACGACGACACCCGCCGCGCCGCCTACGCCGCCGACATCACCTACGGGACCAACAACGAGTTCGGCTTCGACTACCTGCGCGACAACATGAAGTACGCGCGCGAGCACATGGTCCAGCGGCCGTTCAACTTCGCCGTCACCGACGAGGTCGATTCGGTCCTGATCGACGAGGCGCGGACGCCGCTGATCATCTCGGGTCCGACCGAGGACAAGAGCGAACTCTACATCCTCGTCGACACGATGGTGAAGACGCTGGCGCTGACCGACGTCGAGATCGACGAGAAGCAGAAGCAGGTCATCCTGACCGAGGACGGGACCGAGAAAGCCGAGCGCGCTCTGGAAGCCGCCGGGCTGCTCGAGGGCGAGAACCTGTACGACTTCGAGAACACGCAGGTCGTCCACCACCTCAACCAGGCGCTGCGCGCAAACATGATCTTCCGCCGCGATACCGACTACATCGTGCGCGGCGGCAAGGTCATCATCATCGACGAGTTCACCGGGCGGATGATGGACGGGCGGCGCTGGTCGGAGGGGCTGCACCAGGCGGTCGAGGCCAAGGAAGGCGTCGACATCATGCCCGAGAACCAGACGCTCGCGTCGATCACCTTCCAGAACTACTTCCGCCTCTACCCCAAGCTCGGCGGGATGACCGGGACGGCGGCGACCGAGGCGGCCGAGTTCTACGACATCTACAAGCTGAACGTCGTCGAAATCCCGACCAACCTGCCGGTCCTGCGCAAGGACGTCGACGACGAGTTCTACAAGAACGCCGACGAGAAGTTCAAGGCGATCGTCAAGACTATCCGCGAGACGCAGGCGACCGGCCAGCCGATCCTCGTCGGCACGGTGTCGATCGAGAAGAGCGAGCTGCTGAGCGAGTTCCTCAAGAAGGAGAAGGTCGACCACGTCGTCCTCAACGCGCGCTACCATGAGCAGGAGGCGCACATCGTCGAGCAGGCCGGCCGCATCGGCGCGGTGACGATCGCGACCAACATGGCCGGCCGCGGCACCGACATCCAGCTCGGCGGCAACCCCGACGCCCGCGTCGTCCGCGAGCTCGACGGCGTCGACGGAGCTGAGCGCGAGGCGGCCATCGCCCGGATCAAGGCGGAGGTCGCGACCGAGCGCGACGCCGTCCGCGCCGTCGGCGGGCTGTTCGTCCTCGGCACCGAGCGCCACGAGAGCCGCCGCATCGACAACCAGCTCCGCGGCCGTTCGGGGCGGCAAGGCGACCCCGGCCTCAGCCGCTTCTATCTCAGCCTCGACGACGACCTGCTCCGCATCTTCGGCCAGCAGAATATGCTGACACGGATGATGAACAACGGGCTCGAGGAGGGCGAGGCGATCGTCCATCCGTGGATCTCGAAGGCGATCGAGACCGCACAGAAGAAGGTCGAGGCGCGGAACTACGACATGCGCAAGAACGTCGTCCAGTACGACGATGTGATGAACGACCAGCGCAAGGTCGTCTACGACCAGCGCTCCGACATTATGGATTCGGACGCCGTCGGCGATGTCGTCGTCGACATGCGCCACGAGACGGTCAACGCGCTCGTCGGTCTCCACTGCCCGCCGAACACCTATCCCGAACAGTGGGACGTCGACGCGCTCGACGCCGCCGTCCGCGAGACGCTCGGCCTCGACGTCGACGTCCGCGCATGGACGCAGGAGGATGCGGTCGATCAGGAGATGTTCGTCGACCGGCTGATCGCGGCGTCGGATGCGGCGATGGCCGAGAAGGCGATGTCGGTCCCGGCCGAATCGTGGGTGCAGATCGAGAAGAACTTCCTCCTCCAGGTCCTCGACCATCAGTGGAAGGAGCACCTCGCGACGCTCGACGCGCTGCGCCAGGTCATCCACCTGCGCGCTTACGCCCAGAAGACCCCGCTCAACGAGTATAAGTCGGAAGCCTTCGCGCTGTTCGAGCGGATGCTGACGACGGTCCGCGAGGACGTGACGCGGATGCTTGCCGGCGCGCGCTTCGAGGCCTCTCCGGAAGCCTACGCGCCGCAGATGCCGAGCTTCGTCACGACGCACATCGATCCGCTGACTGGGCTGAACGATGCCTTCGGTCCGGTCGGTACCCTGCCGTCGAGTCAGCTCGACATCGCCCGAAGCGCGGCGGCGGCCTTCACCGACGTCGATGACGACACCCGCGCCGAATGGCTGCGGACGACCTCGCGCAACGCGCCGTGTCCGTGCGGATCCGGCAAGAAGTTCAAGCACTGCCATGGCGCGATGGTGTCGGCAGCGGGTTGACCGTCGGCGGGCAAGCGATTATAGGCGGCGCTCGCTTTCGGGTCGGCATCGCCGTTCCGAGCGTGGAAACGACAGACTGCGCCGCGCGCGGAGGACTCGCAGACGAGTCGTTCGCGCTTATGCCGTGAGGGCGGTTCGGGTCTGGAGTAGGCGGCCGGAAGGTTTGCCGAACAGCAGGAAGACCACGACCCGTATGCCCACGATCAACCAGCTTATCCGCCACGGCCGCACGCCACAGCGCGTCCGCGAGACCGCGCCGGCGATGGAGGAGTGCCCACAAAAGCGCGGCGTCTGTACCCGCGTCTACACGACGACGCCGAAGAAGCCGAACTCGGCGCTGCGCAAGGTTGCCAAGATCCGCCTGACCAACGGTTTCGAGGTCATCGGCTACATCCCGGGCGAGCGCCACAACCTGCAGGAGCACTCGGTCGTCCTGATCCGCGGCGGCCGCGTCAAGGATCTTCCCGGCGTCCGTTACCACGTCCTGCGCGGCGTCCTCGACACCCAGGGGGTCAAGGACCGCAAGCAGAGCCGGTCGAAGTACGGCGCGAAGCGGCCGAAGTAAGGATCAGCACATGGCCCGTCGTCGTCGCCCCGAGAAGCGCGAAATTCTCCCCGATCCCCGTTTCGGTGATCTGATCCTGTCGAAGTTCATGAACCTCGTGATGTACGAGGGGAAGAAGTCGGTCGCCGAATCGATCGTCTACAATGCCCTCGACACGGTCGAAGCGAAGACCCGGCGCGATCCCGTCGGCGTATTCCATGATGCGCTGGCCAACGTGAAGCCGGGTATCGAGGTCCGCAGCAGGCGGGTCGGCGGCGCGACGTACCAGGTTCCGGTCGAGGTCCGCCCTGAACGCAGCCAGGCGCTTGCCATCCGCTGGCTGATCGGCGCGGCGCGTAACCGCAGTGAGCACACGATGGCCGCGCGCCTGTCGGGCGAACTGGTCGACGCCGCCAACAATCGCGGTACGGCGGTCAAGAAGCGCGAAGATTCGCACCGCATGGCCGAGGCCAACCGCGCCTTCTCGCACTACCGCTGGTAGCCGCTTCGCACTCCTGCTGAGTACCACGTCATGCCCCGCACGACCCCGCTCGACCGCTATCGCAACATCGGCATCATGGCGCACATCGACGCCGGCAAGACGACGACGACCGAGCGCATCCTCTATTACACCGGGAAGTCGTACAAGATCGGCGAGGTCCACGAGGGCACCGCGACGATGGACTGGATGGAGCAGGAGCAGGAGCGCGGCATCACCATCACGTCGGCGGCGACGACGTGCTTCTGGAAGGCCGCCGAGGGCCAGGGCCCTGAACACCGGATCAACATCATCGACACGCCCGGTCACGTCGACTTCACCATCGAGGTGGAGCGCAGCCTCCGCGTTCTCGACGGCGCGGTCGCGTGCTTCGACGGCGTTGCCGGGGTTGAGCCGCAGTCGGAGACCGTTTGGCGCCAGGCCGACAAGTACAAAGTCCCGCGGATGTGTTTCGTCAACAAGCTCGACCGGACGGGAGCCAACTTCGACCGCTGCGTCCAGATGATCAAGGACCGCCTCGGTGCGCGGCCGGCGGTGCTCTACCTGCCGATCGGCCTCGAAGGCGATTTCGTCGGCTTGGTCGACCTCGTCGAGAACCGCGCGATCGTCTGGCTTGAGGAAAGCCTCGGGGCCAAGTTCGAATACAAGGACATTCCCGACAATCTCAAGGACGCCGCCGCCGCCGCCCGCTCGGAACTGATCGAGATGGCGGTCGAGCAGGACGACGGCCTGATGGAGTCGTATCTCGAGGGGACCGAGCCGACGACGGCCGAACTCAAGATGCTGATCCGCAAGGGGACGTTGGCCTTCGCGTTCGTCCCCGTGCTTTGCGGTTCGGCGTTCAAGAACAAGGGCGTTCAGCCGCTGCTTGATGCCGTCGTCGACTACCTCCCGTCGCCACTCGACATCCCGGCGATGCATGGGATCAACCTCAAGGACGAGGACGAGATTCGTGAGGCGTCGGACGACGCGCCGTTCAGCGCGCTCGCGTTCAAGATCATGACCGACACCTTCGTCGGCACGCTGACCTTCGCGCGCATCTATTCGGGCAAGCTCGAAGCGGCGTCGATGGTCCTCAACTCGGTCAAGGACAAGCGCGAGAAGATCGGGCGGATGCTCCTGATGCACGCCAACAACCGCGAAGACATCAAGGAGGCCTACGCCGGCGACATCGTCGCGCTGGTCGGGCTGAAGGACGTCACCACCGGCGATACGCTGTGCGCGCCGCTGAAGCCGATCATCCTCGAGCGGATGGAGTTTCCCGACCCCGTCATCGAGGTCGCGGTCGAGCCGAAGACGAAGGCCGACCAGGAGAAGATGGGCATCGCGCTCAACCGCCTCGCGCAGGAGGATCCGTCGTTCCGCGTGTCGAGCGACAACGAAAGCGGCCAGACGATCATCAAGGGGATGGGCGAGCTCCACCTCGAAATCCTCGTCGACCGGATGCGGCGCGAGTTCAAGGTCGAGGCCAACGTCGGCGCGCCGCAGGTGGCGTACCGCGAGAGCCTCGCACGGAAGGTCGACGTCGACTATACACACAAGAAGCAGTCGGGCGGCTCAGGTCAGTTCGGCCGGATCAAGTTTTCGGTCGAGCCCGGCGATCGCGGCTCGGGCGTCGTCTTCGTCGACGAGGTCAAGGGCGGCAACATTCCGAAGGAGTATATCCCCTCGGTCGAGAAGGGCATCCGCGAGGTCGCCGCCAGTGGCAGCCTGATCGGCTTCCCGATCATCGACTTCACCGCCACGCTGTACGACGGCGCCTACCACGACGTCGATTCGTCGGCACTGGCGTTCGAGATCACCGGCCGCGGCGGGATGCGCGAGGCGGCGACCAAGTCGGGCATCAAGCTGCTCGAGCCAGTGATGAAGGTCGAGGTGGTGACGCCCGAGGACTTCATGGGCGACGTCATCGGCGACTTGAACAGCCGTCGTGGCCAGATTCAGGGGACCGACAGCCGCGGCAACGCGCAGGTCATCGAGGCGCAGGTGCCGCTCGCCAACATGTTCGGCTACGTCAACACGCTCCGCTCGATGAGCCAGGGCCGAGCGCAGTACACGATGCAGTTTAGCCACTACGACGAAGTCCCATCGAACGTCGCCGAGGAGATCAAGGCGAAGATGGCTTGACGCGGCGGCTTCCGTCGATCAGCCGGCGCGGTTAGGATGACGGCATGATTGTGCCCGACGATCTGCTCGACGCTCCCGAGCGCGCCCGCCTGTCGGTCGAGGACTTCATGCTCCTCGCCAAGAGCGGCGCGCTCGACTCTTTTACTAAGTCCGAGCTGATCGACGGGGACATCTACGTCATGAACGCGCAGTTCAGCCCTCACGCGCGCGTCAAGTCGCGATTGGCGCTGGCACTGGGTATCCAGCTGCACCAGCTTGGCAGCGACTTCGAAGCGTGGACCGAGGTCGCTATCCATGCCGCCCCCGATAGCATGCCCGAACCCGACATTGTGGTCACACGCTGGCGCGGGAAAAACGCGGTTCCCGCCGATACCATCGCGTTGATCGTCGAGGTCAGCGAGACGACACGCCGGATCGACCTCGGCCGAAAGGCGGCGATCTACGCGGCGGCGGGGGTGGCGGAATACTGGGTGGTCGACCTGCGAAAAGACCGCGTCCGGTGCCACACTAAGCCCGACGCTACCGGCTATGCTATGGTTGGCGAGGTGCTGTTCGGCGATGTGCTTGAAGCCGCGACCATCCCGGGGATCAGGATCGACACCCGCACGTTCGTCGCTTGACGGCCGGTCGTTGCAGCAACGTCCGGCCGTCGCCAAATTGGGACTAGCGCGGCTGTCTCGACCCTGCTAACGCCCACCGCTCGCTGCCGGTCCTATTCAGTGGGAGCGGCGGTTTGGCGCGGGCCAAGGTCCGCGCTGCCAGACAATCGACGATACGGGTCCAACAAGCGCCGCGGCCCGGCGGCGACACGGCTTCTTGAGAGGACGACATGGGTAAGGCGAAATTCGAGCGGAACAAGCCGCACTGCAACATCGGCACGATCGGCCACGTCGATCACGGCAAGACGTCGCTGACCGCGGCGATCACCAAGATCCTCGCCGAGACCGGTGGTGCGACCTTCACCGCTTACGACCAGATCGACAAGGCTCCCGAGGAGCGCGAGCGCGGCATCACCATCTCGACCGCGCACGTCGAGTACGAGACGGCGAACCGCCACTATGCTCACGTCGATTGCCCGGGCCACGCCGACTACGTCAAGAACATGATCACCGGCGCGGCGCAGATGGACGGCGCGATCCTCGTCGTTTCGGCGACCGACGGACCGATGCCGCAGACCCGCGAGCACATCCTGTTGGCGAAGCAGGTCGGCGTGCCGGCGATGGTCGTGTTCATGAACAAGGTCGACCTCGTCGACGATGCCGAGATCCTCGAGCTCGTCGAGCTCGAGATCCGCGAGCTGCTGACAAAGTACGACTTCCCCGGCGACGACATCCCGATCACCCAGGGGTCGGCGGTGTGCGCGCTCGACGGCAAGCGCGACGAGATCGGCCGTGAGGCGGTGATCGCGCTGATGAAGACGGTCGACGAGTACATCCCCCAGCCCGAGCGTCCGCTCGACCGCCCATTCCTGATGCCGATCGAGGACGTCTTCTCGATCTCGGGCCGCGGCACCGTCGTCACCGGCCGCGTCGAGACCGGGATCGTCAAGGTCGGCGAGGAAGTCGAGATCGTCGGCATCAAGGACACCCGCAAGTCGGTCTGCACCGGTGTCGAGATGTTCCGCAAGTTGCTCGACCAGGGCCAGGCCGGCGACAACATCGGCGCGCTGCTCCGCGGCGTCGGCCGTGACGACGTCGAGCGCGGTCAGGTCCTGTGCAAGCCGGGCTCGATCAAGCCGCATAGCGAGTTCAAGGCGACGGTCTACGTCCTGTCGAAGGACGAGGGCGGCCGGCACACGCCGTTCTTCGCCAACTACCGCCCGCAGTTCTACTTCCGCACGACCGACGTCACCGGAACCGTCGAGCTGCCCGAGGGCACCGAGATGGTCATGCCGGGCGACAACGTCGAGCTGGGCGTCAAGCTGATCGCGCCGATCGCGATGGATCCGGGCCTGCGCTTCGCCATTCGCGAGGGCGGCCGTACGGTCGGTTCGGGCGTGGTTGCCACGATCAGCAAGTAGGCGTATAGGGCCGCTCTCCCGTTGATTCGGTGATGAGCGGCCTGGTTCGTTCCGGGCCTCTTTTTTTTGTACAGTCTCTGATTGGTTACGATGGACACGCAGAATATCCGCATCCGGCTGAAGGCGTTCGACCACCGTGTCCTCGACCTCGCCACCGGTGAGATCGCCGATACGGCGAAGCGGACGGGCGCGGCGATCCGCGGTCCGATCCCGCTGCCGACTCGGTTCGAGCGGTTTACCGTCAACCGCTCGCCGCACGTCGACAAGAAGAGCCGCGAGCAGTTCGAGGTGCGGACGTACAAGCGGCTGCTCGATATCGTCGACCCCACGCCGCAGACGGTCGACGCGCTGATGAAGCTCGACCTCGCCGCCGGGGTCGACGTGGAGATCAAGCTGCAGAGCTAAGGCGATACGGAAAGACGCGGAGCGAACTTCAACGGTCAAGCCCCCCGCGGGGGCCTCTGATGGAAAGGAATTGATCATGCGCAGTGGCGTGATCGCGAAGAAGATGGGGATGACCCGCCTGTTCAAGGATGACGGTCGGCACGTTCCTGTGACGGTGCTCAGCCTCGAAGGTTGCCAGGTCGTCAGCCAGCGGACCACCGACCGCGACGGCTATGTCGCCGTCCAGCTCGGCGCCGGCACCAAGAAGGCGAAGAATACGACCAAGCCCGAGCGCGGCCACTTCGCCGCCGCCGAGGTCGAGCCGAAGGCGCGCGTCGCCGAGTTCCGCGTGTCCGATGATGCGCTGCTGGATGCCGGCGCGACGCTGTCGGCCAACCATTTCGTTCCCGGCCAGCTGGTCGACATCACCGGCGACACTGTCGGCAAGGGCTTCGCCGGCGGCATGAAGCGGTGGAACTTCGGCGGTCTCCGCGCGACCCACGGCGTGTCGGTGTCGCACCGCTCGCTCGGCTCGACCGGGCAGCGGCAGGACCCGGGCAAGGTGTTCAAGAACAAGAAGATGGCGGGTCACATGGGCGACCGCCAGCGGACCCAGCAGAACCTTGAGGTCGTCTCGACCGACGTCGAGCGCGGACTGATCTTCGTCAAGGGCTCGGTCCCTGGACACAAGGGCGGCTGGCTGCTGGTCAAGGACGCGGTCAAGGTCGCGCGCCACGCCGATGCGCCGTATCCGGGCTCACTGAAGAGTGCGGCGAACGATGCCGCTCCGGCCGTCGCCGATGTTCCCGCTACCGAAACGCAGGGAGCCGAGGCATGAAGCTCGCGGTCAAGACCCTCGACGCCGCCGACGCCGGCGAGATCGAACTGAACGACGCCGTCTTCGGCAAGGAGCCGCGGGTCGATATCCTCCACCGCGTCGTCACGTGGCAGCTCGAGAAGCGCCGCGCGACGGCACGCGGCGCGCGCGAGCGGTCGGACGTCGCGCGCACCGGCAAGAAGCTCGGCAACCAGAAGGGCGGCGGCACCGCCCGCCACGGCAATCGCGCCGCGCCGCAGTTCATCGGCGGCGGCAAGGCGCACGGGCCGCGTGTCCGTGACTTCGACCCCGGCCTCAACAAGAAGATCCGTCGCCTCGGTCTCGCGACCGCGCTGTCGGTCAAGGCGGCCGAGGGCAAGCTGATGATCGTCGAGGACTTCGCCCTCGGCGAGGGCAAGACCAAGACGCTTCTCGCGCGCCTCGCCGGCCTCGGCGTGACCAACGGGCTGTTCGTCGACGGCGGCGCGATCGACGCGCATTTCGGGCTGGCCTGCGCCAACTTGGCCAAGATCGACGTGATGCCGGCGGTCGGTGCGAACGTGTACGACATCCTCAACCACGACATGCTGGTGCTTTCGCGCGCCGCCGTCGCCGCGCTGGAGGCTCGGGTCAATGGCTAAGCCCCCCGCAACGGTCGACCTCAAGCATTACGACATCGTCGTGAAGCCGGTCATCACCGAGAAGTCGACGCTGGTCAGCGAATTCAACCAAGTCGTGTTCAAGGTCGCCAAGGACTCGTCGAAGCCCGAGATCAAGGCGGCGGTCGAGGCGCTGTTCGGCGTCCGCGTGCTGTCGGTCAACACGCTGATCCAGAAGGGCAAGAACAAGCGCTGGCGCGGCAAGCCGTACACCCGCTCCGACGAGAAGAAGGCGATCGTGACGCTGGCCGAAGGCGAGCGGATCGACGTGACGACGGGGATCTGACATGGCGCTGAAGCAGTATAACCCGACGTCGCCGGGCCAGCGTGGGCTGATCCTCGTCGATCGCTCGCAGCTGTTCAAGGGTCGCCCGGTCAAGGCGCTGACCGAGGGTCTGCGCAAGTCCGGTGGTCGCAACAACATGGGCCACGCGACCGCGCGCGGCATCGCCGGCGGCCACAAGCAGCTGTACCGCGTCGTCGACTTCAAGCGGCGGCAGTGGGACGTCGCGGCGACGGTCGAGCGGATCGAGTATGACCCCAACCGTTCGGCGTTCATCGCGCTGGTCAATTATCCTGACGGCAAGCAGGCGTACATTCTCGCGCCGCAGCGCCTCGCCGTCGGCGACAGCGTCACGGCGGGGAAGAAGGTCGACGTCAAGCCGGGCAACGCGATGGAGATCGGGCAGATGCCGGTCGGCACCATCGTCCATAATGTCGAGCTGAAGGCGGGCAAGGGCGGCCAGCTCGCGCGCGCCGCCGGCACCTTCGTCCAGGTCGTCGGGCGTGATCGTGGCATGGTCATCATCCGGCTCAATTCGGGCGAGCAGCGCTACGTCCACGGCAACTGCATGGCGACGGTCGGCGCGGTGTCGAACCCCGACAATTCGAACACCAACCACGCCAAGGCGGGACGGACGCGTTGGCTCGGTCATCGGCCGCTGACGCGCGGCGTCGCCAAGAACCCGGTCGACCACCCGCACGGCGGCGGCGAGGGCCGGACTTCGGGCGGGCGCCATCCGGTTACGCCGTGGGGCAAGCCGACCAAGGGCGCGAAGACGCGGTCGAACAAGTCGACCGACAAGATGATTATTCGCTCGCGCCATGCGAAGAAGAAGGGCTAAGCGATGAGCCGCTCCGTCTGGAAGGGTCCGTTCGTCGACCTGCACCTGTTGAAGAAGGCCGAAACCGCCCAGGGCGGTCGCGGCGCGCCGATCAAGACGTGGTCGCGCCGGTCGACGATCCTGCCGCAGTTCGTCGGGCTGGTGTTCAGCGTCTACAACGGCCGCAAGTTCATCCCCGTTTCGGTCAACGAGGACATGGTCGGCATGAAGCTCGGCGAGTTCGCGCCGACACGGACCTTTACCGGCCACGCCGCCGATAAGAAGGGCAAGCGCTGATGGGCAAGGCATCCGCCCCCCGCAGGGTCGGCGACAAGGAAGCGCTGGCGATCGCCACGACGCTGCGCGGCTCGGCGTACAAGCTCAACCTCGTCGCCGGGTTGATCCGCGGCCGTAAGGCGGCGGACGCGCTCAACATCCTTCAGTTTTCGACCAAGGGCTTCGCCCCCGACGTCCGCAAGGTGCTCGCGTCGGCGATCGCCAATGCCGAGAACAACCACAACCTCGACGTCGACGCGCTGATCGTCAAGGAAGCGAGCGTCGGCAAGGCGCTGGTGATGAAGCGCTTCACCCCCCGCGCGCGCGGCCGGGCGGCAGCGATCCAGAAGCCGTTCAGCCGCATCCGCATCGTCGTGCGCGAAGTCGCCGACGTCGATTATTCGGAGCAGGCATAATGGGTCACAAGACCAACCCCATCGGTCTGCGTCTCCAGATCAACCGGACGTGGGACAGCCGCTGGTTCGCCGAGGGCGACGAGTACGGCCGGCTGCTGATCGAGGACATCAAGATCCGCGACTTCATCATGAAGACGCAGCCGCAGGCGGCGATCTCGAAGGTCGTCATCGAACGTCCCGCGAAGCTGTGCCGCGTCTCGATCTACGCGGCGCGCCCCGGCGTGATCATCGGCAAGAAGGGGGCCGACATCGAGAAGCTCCGCCAACAGATCGGCACGATGACCAAGAGCGACGTGTCGCTTAACATCGTCGAGATCAGGAAGCCCGAGGTCGACAGTAGATTGGTGGCGCAGGGTGTCGCCGATCAGCTCGAGCGCCGTATCGCCTTCCGCCGCGCGATGAAGCGAGCCGTCCAGTCGGCGCTCCGCCTCGGCGCCGAGGGCATCCGCATCACCTGCTCGGGCCGACTCGGTGGGGCCGAGATCGCGCGGGTCGAGTGGTACCGCGAGGGCCGCGTGCCGCTGCACACGCTCCGGGCCAACGTCGACTATGCCGAGGCGCAGGCGCACACCGCGTACGGCGTGTGCGGCGTCAAGGTGTGGATCTTCAAGGGCGAGATCCTCGGCCACGATCCGATGTCGCAGGACCGCCTGATGATGGAGGCCCAGACGTCGGGCGTCCGTCCGGCGCGTGAGGGGCGTTAGGCCATGCTGCAACCGAAGAAGACCAAGTTTCGCAAGCAGTTCAAGGGTCGCATCCATGGTGACGCCAAGGGCGGCACCGCGCTCAACTTCGGCGCGTTCGGCCTGAAGGCGATGGAGCCCGACCGGTTGACCGCGCGCCAGATCGAGGCGGCGCGGCGGGCGATCAGCCGGCACATCAAGCGCGCCGGGCGGTTGTGGATTCGCGTCTTCCCCGACGTGCCGGTGACGTCGAAGCCGGCCGAGGTCCGTATGGGCAAGGGCAAGGGCGCGCCGGAGTTCTGGGCGGCGAGGGTCAAGCCGGGCCGCATCCTGTTTGAGCTCGACGGCGTGCCGCACGACGTCGCCAAGGGCGCGTTCGAGCGCGCGGCGGCGAAGCTGCCGATCAAGGTCAAGACGATCGTCCGCCTCGGCGAGCCGATCGGTGAGGTGACGAAGTGACGACGACGAAGGACCTGCGCCCGCAGACCGACGACCAGCTGACCACCGCGCTCGGCGAGCTCAAGCGCGAGGCGTTCAACCTCCGCTTCCAGGCCGCGACCGGCCAGATGGAGAAGCCCAGCCGCGTCCGCGAGGTGCGGCGCACGATCGCGCGGATCAAGACGCTGCAGAATCAGCGCGTCGCCGTCGAGACGGGAGCCAAGTAATGCCCAAGCGTATCCTCCAGGGCACGGTCGTCTCCGACAAGGGCGACAAGACGTGTATCGTCCTCGTCGAACGCAAGGTGACCCATCCGGTCTATGGCAAGATCATGCGCCGCTCGAAGCGATATCACGCCCATGACGAGGCCAACGTCGCCAAGGTCGGCGAGACCGTCCGCATCGAGGAGTGCGCGCCGATCTCGAAGCTCAAGACGTTCAAGCTCGTCGGTGCCGCCGACGCCACGACCGAAGGATCGCCCGCATGATCCAGATGCAGACCAACCTCGACGTCGCCGACAACTCGGGTGCCAAGCGCGTGATGTGCATCAAGGTACTCGGCGGGTCGAAGCGGCGCTTCGCCGGCGTCGGTGACACCATCGTCGTGTCGATCAAGGAGGCCGCGCCGAAGGGCAAGGTCAAGAAGGGCGACGTCCACCGCGCCGTCGTCGTCCGCACGGCGAAGGACATCCGCCGCGCCGACGGCAGCGTCATCCGCTTCGACGGCAACGCCGCGGTCCTGATCAACAAGAACGAGGAGCCGATCGGCACCCGCATCTTCGGGCCGGTCGTTCGCGAGCTGCGCGCGTCGGGGCACATGAAGATCATCAGTCTCGCGCCGGAGGTGCTCTGATGAGCGCCGCCAAGATCAAGAAGGGCGACCGCGTCGTCGTCCTGTCGGGCAAGGACAAGGGCAAGCACGGCGTCGTCACCAAGGCGATGCCGAAGGACGGCAAGGTCGTCGTCGGCGGCGTCAACATGATGACGCGCCACACCAAGCCGAGCCAGGCCAACCCGCAGGGTGGGCTGATCAAGTCCGAGGCGCCGCTGTTCGTGTCGAAGGTCGCGATCGAGGACCCGAAGACGGGCAAGCCGACGCGCGTCGGCTTCAAGGTGCTGGAGGACGGCACGAAGGTGCGGATCGCCAAGCGGTCGGGAGAGCAGATCAATGGCTGACGCGGCCAACCTAACCCGGATGCAACAGCTGTACGTGGACACCATCCGCGGCCAGATGACCGAGCAGTTCGGCTACACGAACCCGATGCAGGTGCCCAAGATCGACAAGATCGTGATCAACATGGGCGTCGGCGAAGGCAGCCAGGACAAGAAGGTACCCGAGGCCGCCGCCGCCGAGATGGCGCTGATCGCCGGGCAGAAGCCGGTGATCACCAAGGCGAAAAAGTCGGTCGCGCAGTTCAAGCTGCGCGAAGGCGCGCCGATCGGCGTCAAGGTGACGCTGCGCCGTGAGCGGATGTACGAATTCCTCGACCGGCTCGTCACCGTCGCTCTGCCGCGCGTCCGCGACTTCCGCGGTCTGAACCCGAAATCGTTCGACGGCCGTGGCAACTACGCGATGGGGTTGAAGGAGCAGATCATCTTCCCCGAGATCAATTACGACCGGATCGGCAAGGTCCGCGGCATGGACGTGATCATCACGACGACGGCGAAGACCGACGACGAGGCGCGGGCGCTGTTGCTCGCCTTCGGTCTGCCCTTCACCGGGCTGATCGGCGAACAGAAGAAGGCGGCGTAAGATGGCCAAGAAGAGTTCGGTCAACAAGAACAACCACCGCAAGGCGCTGGTCAAGAAGTTCGCGCCGAAGTTCGCCGCGCTGAAGGCGGTAGCCGCCGACGAGTCGAAGGACGAGAGCGAGCGGCTGATGGCGCGGCTCAAGATGAGCGAGCTGCCGCGCAACGCGACCCCGGGCCGCGTCCGCAACCGCTGCGAGCTGACTGGCCGCAGCCGCGCCGTCTATCGCAAGTTCAAACTGTCGCGGATCATGCTGCGGGAACTGGGCAACAAGGGCCTGATCCCCGGCCTGACCAAGTCGAGCTGGTAACGTCCTATGTCGATGACCGACCCCATCGGTGACATGCTCACCCGCATCCGCAACGGCCAGCAGGCGAAGAAGGACAGCGTCCTGACGCCGGCATCGAAGCTGCGCGCGCGCGTCCTCGACGTCCTCCAGCGCGAGGGATACATCCGCGGCTATGGCGACAGCGCCGACGCCGGCCCGGCGGCGAGCATCCGGATCGACCTCAAGTATTTTGAGGGCCAGCCGGCGATCCAGCACGTCGCGCGGGTGTCGAAGCCCGGCCGCCGGGTCTATTCGGGGGCGCAGGACCTGCCGCGGGTCAGGAACGGCCTCGGCATCGTCATCGTCTCGACGCCAAAGGGCGTTCTGTCCGACGCGGAAGCGCGTGAGCAGAACGTCGGCGGCGAAGTCCTCTGTCAGGTGTTCTGATGTCACGAATTGGCAAGAAGGCGGTTCCGGTCCCGGCCGGCGTCACCGCGACGATCGACGGTGGTACGCTCAGCGTCAAGGGGCCGAAGGGCAGCCTCGCGATGCCGCTGGTCGCCGACATCGCTTATGCGGTCGAAGGCGCGTCGATCAGCGTCCAGCCGGCGAACGACAGTAAGACGGCGCGCGCCTTCTGGGGAATGCAGCGGACGCTCGTCGCGAACCTCGTCACCGGGGTGACCGACGGCTTCACCAAGACGCTCGAGATCACCGGCGTCGGCTACCGCGCGTCGGTGGCGGGCAAGAACCTCAAGCTCCAGCTCGGCTATAGCCACGACGTCGACTATCCGATCCCCGAGGGCATCGCGATCAAGACGCCCGACCAGACGACGGTCGAGATCAGCGGGGCCGACAAGCAGCAGGTCGGTCAGGTCGCCGCGGAAATCCGCCGCTGGCGCAAGCCCGAGCCGTACAAGGGCAAGGGCATCAAGTATCGCGGCGAGTACATCTTCCGCAAGGAAGGGAAGAAGAAGTAATGTCGAAGGGTCTTTCGCTGTTCGAGAAGCGGCGGCGGCGCGTCCGCTCCGCGCTCCGCGCCAAGGCGGGTCAGCGGCCGCGGCTGTCGATCCACCGCTCGTCGCGGCATATCTACGCCCAGGTGATCGACGACAACGTCGGCACGACGATCGCCAGCGCGTCGACGCTGGAGAAGGATGTCCGCGACGTGACCGGTGCGACGGCTGCGGCGGCGACCGAGGTCGGCAAGCGCCTTGCCGAGCGGACCAAGGCCGCCGGCGTCACCACCGTCGTGTTCGATCGCGGCGGCTTCCTGTTTCACGGCCGGGTTCGCGCACTCGCCGAGGGTGCCCGCGAAGCCGGGCTGGAGTTCTAGACGATGGCACAGGAACCACGGAGCGGCCCCGGCGGTGGGGCAGGGCGCGGCCCGGGCGGTAATCGCAGCGGCCCCGGCGGCAACCGCGGCGGTCCGGGGCGGGGCGGCAACGATCGCAACCGCGGCGGACGCGGCGGCGGATCGGGCGACGGCGGCGAGGAACTGATCGAGAAGCTGGTCCACATCAACCGCGTGTCGAAGACGGTCAAGGGCGGCAAGCGCTTCGGCTTCGCCGCGCTCGTCGTCGTCGGTGACGGCAAGGGCCGCGTCGGCTTCGGCCACGGTAAGGCGCGCGAGGTCCCCGAGGCGATCGCCAAGGGCACCGCGGCGGCGAAGAAGGCGATGATCCGCGTGCCGCTGCGCGACGGGCGCACGCTCCACCACGACGGCTACGGCCACTTCGGCGCGGGCAAGACCTATGTCCGCTCGGCGACGCAGGGGACCGGCATCATCGCTGGCGGTCCGATGCGCGCGGTGTTCGAGGCATTGGGCGTCGCCGACGTCGTCACCAAGTCGGTCGGCACGAACAATCCATACAACATGATCCGCGCGACCTTTGCCGCATTGGGCGAGCAGACCAGCCCCAAGTCGGTCGCGCAGCGGCGCGGCAAGAAGATCGCCGACCTGATGGCGCGACGCGGCGACATCAGTGCGCGGACGGCGGAAGCCGACGCCGAAGCGGTCGCCTGAGGAGTTTGACCATGGCCACCGTCAGGATCACCCAGATCGGCTCGCACATCCGCCGCCAGCCCGACCAGCAGGCGACGCTGATCGGCCTCGGCCTCAACAAGATGCACCGCACCCGCGAACTCGAGGACACACCGAGCGTCCGCGGGATGATCAAGAAAGTGGCGCATCTGGTGAAGGTCGAGGAGTAGCCGCTACCTATCATTTCCGCGAAAACGGGACCCATCTCCCGAGGTCCCGGATGGTAACCGTCGATGTGACCGCTGGTAGTGCCACGGAGATGGATCCCCGCTTTCGCAGAGACGACAACTTGACGTTCAACCCCGCGCGACCCTAGCGAAAGCGAGTGCACCCCATGAAACTCAACGACCTCCACGACAATCCCGGCGCCCGAAAGAGCCGCGTCCGCGTCGGCCGCGGCATCGGCTCGGGCGTCGGCAAGACGAGCGGCCGCGGCCAGAAGGGGCAGAAGAGCCGCTCGGGCGTCGCGATCAAGGGCTTCGAGGGCGGGCAGATGCCGCTCCACATGCGCATCCCGAAGCGCGGCTTCACCAACGTCTTCCGCAAGGACTATGCCGAGGTCAATCTCGGCGCGCTCCAGAAGGCGATCGACAGCGGCAAGATCGACGCCGGCGCGACGCTCGACGGTGCCGGCCTTGTCGCGGCGGGCGTCATCAGCCATGCGCGCGACGGCGTCCGCCTGCTTGGCAAGGGCGCGCTGACCGCGGCGCTCCACCTCCACGTCGCCGGCGGCAGCGCGAGCGCCAAGGCGGCGGTCGA
>CAHJWT010000018.1 GCA_903643075.1 Sphingomonadaceae bacterium
TCGGCGACCAGCGCGCGCACCCGCCAGCCGTCGCCGACCGCCGCGCGCGCCACCGCCGCGCCGACGAACCCGGCCGCTCCGGTGACGAGAAGAGTGCCGCGCGCCATCGTGGCCTCCCTAGCCGGACACGATCGGATATGGGAAGGTCGGGCTTTCGCGGAGCCAGACCATGACCGTCTCTGCCACGTCAGCCGAGGTGCGCGGCTTCATCGTCGCGCCATTCGCGGGCACACTCGTCAGCTTGGTGTCGATGTTGGGTAGTTCGGGCGCGAGCGGACACGCCGTCCTCGCGTCGTTCCTGCTGATCGCCTTCATGGCTTATGGCTCGGTGGGGGTCGCGATGCTACTCTGGTTCGGGGCTCGCCGGCTGGTGCCACCTAGCCTCGCGCTGGCCGTGGCGACAGGAGCGATCGCGGCGGTACTGCCGCTCCAGCTCACGGAGATCCTCGGCCAGTATACCGCGCTTACCTCAGCTCATCATCTTCGCGATTTCGCCGTGGCCGCGATCGCGGGGGCGGTTGCCGGCTGCTGCTTCTGGGCGATCGCTCGACCCACGAGCCACACGGACCGCCGCTAGCGACAAGTCGGCCCCGCCGCGCTATCTACCCGCCGTGACCCGGGCCGGCCCAGCATGATCGTCGTCGTCATCCTCGGCGCGGTGCTGATCACCGTCGCAGTGGCGGGCATCGCCTACCAGTGCGCGTCGGCGATCGCCGTCCTGCGGACGCTAGGCACCCCGGCGACGACCGTTCCGGATCCCGCTCCGGCGGTGACGCTTTTGAAGCCACTCCACGGCCTCGAGCCGCGCCTTGCGGCCAACCTCGGCGGCTTCGTCGCGCAGGACTATCCGGCGGCGCAGCAGGTCGTCTTCGGGGTCAGCGACGCCGACGACGCCGCGCTCGCGACCGTCGCCGCACTGCGCACCGCGCATCCGGCGGCCGACGTCGAGATGGTCGTCGACGGCGTCCGCCACGGCAGCAACGCCAAGGTGTCGAACCTCGTCAACATGATGGCCGCAGCGAAGCACGACGTCCTCGTCGTCAGCGATTCTGACATCGCCGTCGGCCCCGACTACCTCGGCCGCGTCGTCGCGGCGCTCGCGCTGCCCGGGGTCGGCGCGGTGACGTGCCTTTACCACGGCCGCGGCGACAACGGCGGCTGGTCGCGGCTCGCGGCGCAGGGGATCAGCTACGGCTTCCTGCCGTCGGTCGTCGTCGGGCTTCGGCTGGGGCTGGCCGAGCCGTGCATGGGGTCGACGATCGCACTGACCCGGGCGACGCTCGAAGCGATCGGCGGCTTCGCGGCGTTCGCCGACATCCTCGCCGACGATCATGCGATCGGCGTCGCCGTCCGCGTCCCCGGCCTCCACGTCGCCGTCCCCGCCTTCACCGTCGCGCACGGCTGCGTCGAGCCGAGCCTGCCGGCGCTGCTGCGCCACGAGACGCGGTGGAACGTCACCATCCGCCGGCTCGATCCCGTCGGCTATGCCGGCCACGGGCTGGCCAACCCGCTGCCTTTCGCCCTCGCCGCGACGGCGTTCCACCCGGCGGCATGGCCGCTGATCCCGGTCGCGATCGTCGCGCGCCTCGCCGTCGCCGCCGCTGTCGACCACGCGACCCGCACGCGGCCCGGCCCGTGGTGGTGGCTGCCGGCGCGCGACCTTGTCACCTTGGGGCTGTTCATCGCCGGCTTTTTGGTGCAGTCGGTCGACTGGCGCGGATCGCGGCTTCGAGTCGCCCGCGATGGCAGCATCAGTAACCGAGGCGGCAATGCGTAGTCTGTTCCTGCAAGCCCCGTCGTTCGACGGCTATGACGGCGGCGCCGGCGCGCGCTACCAGATGAAGCGCGAGGTCAAATCGTTCTGGTACCCGACATGGCTCGCCCAGCCGGCGGCGCTGGTCGAGGGGTCGAGGTTGATCGATGCCCCGGCGCACGACCTGTCGTGGGACGACATCGCGCACGAGGTCGACGACAAGGATCTCGTCGTCCTCCACACCTCGACGCCGAGCTTCGGCCAGGACATCCGGACCGCCGCGCTGATCAAGGAGCGCAACCCCAAGGCGCTGATCGGCCTGATCGGGGCCAAGGTCGCGGTCGAGAGCGAGAAGAGCCTCGCTGCGTCGACGGCGGTCGACTTCGTCTGCCGCAACGAGTTCGACTTCACGATCAAGGACATCGCCGACGGCATGCCGCTCGCCGAGGTGGCGGGGATCAGCTGGCGGAACGCGGCCGGCGAGATCGTCCACAACCCCGATCGCGCCGTCCTGACCGACATGGACCAGCTGCCGTGGGTGACGCCGATCTACAAGCGCGACCTCGACATCCGGAAGTATTTCGGCGGCTATCTGCTCCACCCCTACATCAGCTTCTACACCGGCCGCGGGTGCAAGAGCCGGTGCACCTTCTGCCTGTGGCCGCAGACGGTCGGCGGGCACAACTACCGCGTCCGCTCGATCGAGAATGTCGTCGAGGAAGTGAAGTACACGATGAAGACGTGGCCCGAGGTCAAGGAGATCTTCTTCGACGACGACACGCTGACCGATAACGCGCCGCGGGTCGAGGCGCTCGCGCGCGAGCTCGGCAAGCTCGGCGTGACGTGGAGCTGCAACGCCAAGGCGAACGTGCCGCGCAAGACGCTCGAGGTGATGAAGGCCGGCGGCCTGCGCCTCCTCCTCGTCGGCTACGAGAGCGGCAACCAGCAGATCCTGATCAACATCAAGAAGGGCCTCAGGACCGAGGTCGCGCGCCAGTTCACCAAGGACTGCCACGAGCTCGGCATCGTCATCCACGGCACCTTCATCTTGGGCCTCCCCGGCGAGACCGCGGAGACGATCGAGGAGACGATCAACTACGCCAAGGAGATCGACCCGCACACGATCCAGGTGTCGCTCGCCGCGCCGTACCCCGGCACCTTCCTCTACAAGCAGGCGACCGAAAACGGCTGGTTCGACAACAGCAACGACCTGCTGACCGACGGCGGCAACCAGATCGCGCAGCTCAGCTATCCGCACCTGCCGGCGAGCGTGATCTTCGACAAGGTCGAGGACTTCTACAAGCGCTTCTACTTCCGCCCGTCGAAGATCGGCTCGATCGTGTGGGAGATGGTCCGCGATTGGGACATGATGAAGCGCCGCCTGCGCGAGGGCGTCGAGTTCTTCGACTTCCTGCGGCGGCGCAAGGAAGCGGTGTAGCGGTCGGTTGACTCCGGCCCACCCTCTTCGCATATTCCGTCCAAGGAATTGCGATGGTGTGGGATGTCGAGGTCACCGACGAATTCGCTGGCTGGTTCGGTGGACTGGACGATGAAGCGCAAACGGCGATCGACTTCGTCGTCGATCTGCTCATCGCCGATGGGCCGGCGCTGCGCTTTCCCTACGCTTCGGCGATCAACGGTTCGCGTCACCCGCATATGCGCGAGTTGCGCGTGCAAAGCCGCGGCCGGCTGGTCCGTATCTTCTACGCCTTCGATCCGCGCCGGTCGGCGATCCTGCTCGTCGGCGGTGACAAGACTGGCGACGGCCGCTTCTACGAGCGCCTGATCGGCCGGGCCGACACGCTATACGACGTTTATATCGATGAACTGAGACGGGAAGGACTCTTGTGATGAGCGGCCATCGCCCCTTCGCCGACCTCAAGCGCAACTGGAGCGCCGACCGCATCGCCGACAACGACGCGCGCAAAGCGCAGCTGCGCGACGAGCTGGTCAGCCTTGATCAGCTGCGCGAGGGCCTCGGCCTCAGTCAGGACGAACTCGCCAGCGTGCTCGACGTCCAGCAGCCGGCCATCTCGAAGCTCGTTCGCCGGAGCGACATGAAGGTCAGCACCCTGCGCGATCTCATCGCCGCGATGGGCGGCGAACTGCGAATCACGGCGACCTTCCCTGATCGATCGGTCGAGATCGGCAACTTTCGGACCGAGCCAGCTTGAAGACCCTTGTCGTCACCGCCGACGACTTCGGCAATGACGTCGCGGTCAACGAGGCGGTCGAGGTCGCCCACCGCGACGGCATCTTGACCGCCGCCAGCCTGATGGTCGCCGCCCCCGCCGCCGCCGATGCGGTGGCACGGGCGAAGCGGCTGCCGGGCCTCGGCGTCGGGCTGCATCTGACGCTGGTCGACTCGACGCCGCTGTTGCCGCCGGAGCAGGTCCCCGGCCTCGTCGGCCGCGACGGCCGCTTCTGCGACGACATGGCGATCGCCGGCGCGCGGATGTTCTTCCTGCCCGCCGTCCGCCGCCAGCTCGCTGCCGAGATCGAGGCGCAGTTCGCCGCCTTCGCCGCGACCGGCCTGCCGCTCGACCACGTCAACGCGCACAAGCACTTCCACCTCCACCCGACGATCGCGGGGCTGATCGGCACCATCGGTGCTCGTTACGGCCTTAGGGCGGTGCGCGCCCCGCTAGAACCCGGCGCACGATCGCTGACCGACCCGTGGGCGCGGCTTGTCGCGGCGCGCTTCCGTCGCCGCGGCATCGCCGTGCCGCGCGCGGTGTTCGGGCTCCGGCACTCCGGCGCGATGACCGCCGATCGGCTGCGCGCCGCGATTCGGGCGCTGCCCGACGGCCTGAGCGAGATCTACCTCCATCCGGCGACGCGCGACGACTATCCCGGCCACGGCCCCGGTTACCGGCATCGTGACGAGCTTGCGGCGCTGCTCGATTGCGGCGTCCGGGATCGGATCGTCGCAGACGGTGTTCAAACGGGAAGTTTTGCGGCATTGATCTAGGTTAAGACGGAGCCGACCGATGAACGCACCCGTGGCGAAAGCCGCCTTCACCGCCTACCCGGCGTCGATGCCCGCCGATCCGCGCGGCGCCTTCCGCCTCGGCTCGGAGGCGCACAAGACGCTTATGTGCCGGACGATGCTGACGACCCACGACCCGTACAAGCCGGCACTGATCGACTGGCCGCAGCTCGATCCCGCGACGCAGGACCGGATCACGTCGCTGCCGATCTGGGATATCGCGGTGGCGACCGAGGGCCGCGCCAGCATGAATGTGTCGACCTATGCCGCCGGCCTCGCCGACCCGCTGCTCAAGTCGGCGGTCGACATGAATGCCTTCGAGGAGGCGCGGCACAAGCTGGTGCTCGGCGACATGGTCCGGGCCTACGGCATCGACCTCGTCCCCGAACCGGCTTACGTCACCCCGCGCGACCCCGAATGGGCGTTCATGGTCACGGGCTTCTCGGAGTGCATCGACAGCTTCTTCGGCTTCGGCCTGTTCAAGATCGCGCGGGACTCGGGCTTCTTCCCGGGCGAGCTGGTCGACACCTTCGAGCCGGTGATGCGCGAGGAAGGGCGGCATATCTTGTTCTTCGTCAACTGGGTCGCGTGGCACCGCGCCAATCTGCCGTGGTGGCGGAAGCCGGCGTTCGCGCTCAAGGTTGCGGCGGTGTGGGCTTTCCTGATCTACGAGCGGATCGACATGGCCAAGGGCATGGGGGCCGACAACACCAAGGCGCAGGAGAACAACTTCACCCTCAACGGCTCGAAGGAACTCGGCGTCGAGATCGAATTTCCCGAGCTGGCGGCGATCTGCCTCGCCGAGAACGACCGCCGGCTGGTCGTGTACGACGCGCGGCTGGTCCGGCCGCGGTTCGTGCCGGCGATGATGCGGCTGGCGCTTCGGATGATGGGCAAGGGCAAGCTGCTGGCGGCCAGCGCTTAGATCCTCCCCGCTTGCGGGGAGGTGGCGCGCACTTGCGCGACGGAGGGGCGGTCGGGCGCGAGGCCGCGGCCCTTGTCTCGACCACCCCGCCGTCGCTTCGCGCCACCTCCCCGCGAGCGGGGAGGATCATGTCATGACCCGCGCCGTCATCCTTCTCCTCACCCTCGTCGGCCTCGCCGCGACGGCGTGGATCGTCCACGACGTCGGCGTCGGGCCGGTGCTGACCGCGATCGCGCGGATCGGCTGGGGCGGGTTCGCACTCTACACCGCCTATTCGCTCGTCGTCCTCGCCCTGCTCGGCGCGGCATGGCGTGCGGTCGCGCCCGGCGGCGGGCCGGTCGTCGCCTACGCGTGGGCGCGGACGGTGCGCGAGGGGGCGACCGACGTCCTCCCCTTCGCGCAGATCGGCGGGCTCGTCGTCGGCGGCCGCGCGCTCGCCGCGCGGGGGGTGGCGAACGACCTCGTCTACGCGTCGATGATCGCCGATATGACGACCGAGATGGGCAGCCAGGCGGTGTTCACCCTGTTCGGCGTCGCCGCGCTGGTCATGGCGCTCGGCGGCGTGTTCGACGGCGGCGGGACGCTCAGGCTAGTCCTCGGCGGAACGGCGCTGGCGACCGCGCTGTGGGTCGGCTTCGCCGTCTTCCACCGCGCGCTCCTTCGGCTGGCGGCGCGGCTCGCGGCGCGCGTCCTGCCGGCGTCGGCGGCGTCGCTCGACGCGGTGATGGCGAGGCTGGCCGCGATCTACCGGCGGCCCGGTGGCATCGCGCTGTCGTTCGGGCTCAACCTCGCGGCGTGGCTGGCGAGCGGCATCGGTGCGTGGTTCGCGCTGCGGCTGATCGGGACGCGGGCGTCGCCGGTCTCGGTCGTCGCGATCGAGGCGCTGATCTTCGCGGTCCGCTCGGTCGCCTTCGTCGTCCCCGGCGCGCTCGGCGTCCAGGAAGGGGCGTACCTGCTGCTCGCGCCGCTGTTCGGCCTGCCGCCCGACTGCGCCGTCGCGCTGTCGCTGCTCAAGCGCGCGCGCGACCTCGCCATCGGGGTGCCGGCGCTCGTCATCTGGCAGGCAAGCGAAGGGCGGAAGCTGCTGGCGTGACCGTTACGGTAACGTATCGACCGTGCGAAAAGACAGTGCGTGGGCGCTTACTTCGCTTATTTGTTAAGCCGCGTTAACTCCGGCAGACGAGCTGCCCCTGGACCGCGCCGCACTCCTGCCGCCGGCCGCCGCGGTTGATGCGGACGCTCGGGCTGCCACTCCGGACCGCCGCCTGCGCCGCGGCGACCGAGCCGACCGTCTGGCCGTTGACCGCCTCGACGAGATCGCCCGGCGCGAGGTAGGCATACTGCGCCGCCGGCCCAGCGCCGACCGCGGTGACGACGACGCCGTGCTCGGGCAGGCCGGCGCCGAGCTCCTGCGCGAAGGCCGGCGACAGGTTGCCGATCGTCACCCCGGCCAGCAGATTGTCGCCGGCCAGCGTCGTCAGGCTGCGCGCCGGCGTCTCGGGCGGCTTGGCGAGCGTCAGCGCGACGTGGTCGACGCGGCCGCCGCGGAGCAGGCTGACCTCGAGCCGCGTGCCGACGCCCTGCGTCGCGATGCGGTAGCGGAGCATCCCGGGATCGGCGATGTCCTTGCCGTCGATCGCGGTCAGCACGTCGCCGATGCGGATGCCGGCCGCGGCGGCGGGCGATCCCGGCGACACGGCGGTGACGAGGACGCCGCCCGGCCGGTCGAGCCCGGCAAGCCGCGCGCTGTCGGCGGTGACCGCCTCGCCCTCGGCCCCGATCCAGCCGGTGACGAGCTTGCCGCTCCCCGCCGCCGCCAGGAACACGCGGACGATGTTGGCGGGAATGGCAAAACCGATCCCCTGCGACCCCCCGCTCCGCGTGTAGATCGAGCTGTTGATGCCGAGCAGGTCGCCGTGGAGGTCGAGCAGCGCCCCGCCCGAGTTGCCCGGGTTGATCGCCGCGTCGGTCTGGATGAAGAACTGATAGTCGCTGACCCCGACCCCCGTCCGCGCCACCGCCGAGACGATGCCGTGGGTAACCGTCTGGCCGACGCCGAAGGGATTGCCGACGGCGAGGACGACATCGCCGACCTCGGCGCGGTCGCTGTCGCCGAGCCGGATCGTTGGGAGCTTCGCTCCGCGCGCGTCGATCCTGAGCAGCGCGAGGTCGCTCTTCGCATCGGCGAAGACGAGCTTCGCCTTGTACTCGCGGCGGTCGGCAAGCGCGACGAGGATCTCGTCGGCCCCCTCGACGACGTGGTTGTTGGTCACGATCAGCCCGTCGGCCTGGACGAGGACGCCGGACCCAAGCGACTGCTCGACGCGCGGCTGTGACGCGCCGCCGCCGAAGAACTGGCGGAAGAAGGGATCGTCCATCATCGACGCGCGGGTGCGGATGGTGCGGGCCGAGTAGACATTGACCACCGCCGGCGCGGCGCGGCGGGCGACGGGAGCGAAGCTCAGCTGGAACTGCCCCGCGTCGGTCGGGGTGGCGCGGGTGACGGCGACCGGCGGTGGCGGCGCGACGACCTCCGCGTCGACCGGGGTCCGCCCGACCCCCGTCTCGAGCCCGAGCGCGAGCGCGAGCCCGGCGACGGCCCCGCCGCCCAGCAGGATGGCGGTGCGGATTGCGGCGTTCATCGACCCCTCCCAAACGCGGCGCACCCTGCCCACCGATCGGTGAAGCCGCGATTAATGATCGACCGCGACGATGTCGGCGCGCGCCAGCGGCCGATAGAGGTGTGGGAACAACGCGCCGCCGCGCGACGCCTCCCACCGCAGCGCGGGCCCGAGTGCCTCGGCGTCGAAGGTGACGGTGACGAGACCGTCGACCCCGGCGAACCACTTCGCCCGCGTGCCCGCTACCTGGTCTTCCCCCGACAGATGGACAAACCCGTCGCGGCGGTCGTCGGCGGACCCGGCGAAGACCCCGGCGGCGTCGAAGGCGGCCCATTCGGTCGGACGAAGCAGCTTGTAGACGAGCATCGGACCCTTCGGCTCGCGCCATGGATTTGGTACCGTGCGCCATGCCACGCCTCAGCCCGCACGCCTATGTCCTAGCCGTTCCCGACCTCGCCGCCGCCACCGCCTATTTCGTCGATGTGCTCGGCTTCACCCGGGAATGGAACGATGGCGACAACTGGCAGGCGCTGATCCGCGACGGGGTACGCATCATGGCGGGACGCTGCCCCGATGCCGTACCGCCGGCCGACCTCGGCGATCATGCCTATTTCGCCTTCATCGCGACCGACGAGGTCGACGCTCTCTTCGCCGAGTTCGCCGCGCGCGGCGCGATCATCGTGTCGCCGCCGCGCGACCAGCCGTGGGGCTGGCGGGAGATGGCGGTCGCCACGCCGCAGGGTCACCGCCTGATGTTCGCCCAGGCGCGGTAATCGTAACCGGCCCCGCCACTTGCATTTGCCGGCGCAAGCGCGCAGATAGCAGTGAGCCGAAGTTGCCTGCAACCGTCGAGCGGCGCTTCACGCCTCCTCTTTCGTTTCTCGCTGCCGAGGCATCCGGGCGCACCATTGCGTCCGGACCTCTCGAACGTACTCAAGGAGCCATCACATGGCAGTCGGAACCGTCAAGTTTTTCAACAGCGTCAAGGGCTATGGCTTCATCGCTCCCGACGGCGCGTCCAAGGACGTCTTCGTCCACGTCTCGGCCGTCGAGCGGTCGGGGCTCAACGGCCTCAACGAGGGCCAGAAGGTCAGCTTCGACGTCGAGAACGACCGCCAGGGTCGCGCCTCGGCCGTCAACCTCGCGCTGGCCTAAGCCTATATGGCGAAGGAAGAGGCGCTCAAGGTCGAAGGCGTGATCGCCGAGATCCTGCCCGACGGCCGGTTCCGCGTGAAGCTCGAGAACGACCACGAGATCATCGCCTACACCGCGGGCAAGATGCGCAAGAACCGTATCCGCTCGATCGTCGGCGACCGGGTCCACGTCGAGATGACCGCCTACGACCTCGACAAGGGCCGGATCGTCTTCCGCGAGAAAACGGTCAACCCGCCGATGAACCAGCGCCGCTTCTTCCGCCGCTGACCGGTGATCCTCCCCGCCGCGCGGGGAGGATCATTTAATCTCGAAATCCGCCTCCTCGGGCTTGCGCGTTGTGTTCCAGTAGTCGACCAGCGCGAACGGCCAGTTCTGCGACACGCGGCCGCTCGCCGACTTGTACCAGCTGTCGACGCCCGCCGCGCCCCACGCCATCTCGGCATTCGCGGCGTCGACCCGCACGTTGAACGCGTCGTGGACTGGCGCCTTCGGCGCCATCGCCGTCACACCGCGCTCGACGAGCAGCTTGAGCGCGCCGGCGATGTAGGTCACCGCGCACTCGCTGAAGAAGATGGTGCTGCCGTTGACGACGATGTTGGTGTTCGGCCCATAGATCATGAAAAAGTTGGGGAAGCCCGGCACGGTCATGCCCAGATAGGCGCGCGCGTCGCCGGCCCAGCCTTCGTGCAGGTCGCGGCCGCCCTCGCCGGTGACGGTCATCGTGCTGAGGAAGTCGCTTGCGGTGAACCCGGTGCCGTAGATCAAGACATCGGCTTCGGCGATCGCGCCGCTGGCGAGACGGACGCCGTTCGGCTCGAGCGCGACGACGCGCTCGGTGATCAGGTCGACGTTCGGCCGCTTGAGGGCGTTCACCCATACGCCGTTGTCGCGCAGCATCCGCTTACCGCCGGGCGGGTAGCCCGGGATCAGCTTGGCCAGCAGGTCGGGGCGATCCTCGACCTGCGCCGCGACATAGCCGGTCAGCGCCTGCCGCAGCTCGTCGTTGACCGGCGAGATCGCGCCCGCGCCGGTCCAGCCGGGATCGCGCGTGACCGCGGCGAGGATGCCGTCGGTCAGCATCCAGAACAGCCAGAAGCGCCACCAGTTGGCGTAGAACGGGACGTGGTCGATCAGCCACTGTGTCGCCGCCGGGGTCGCGTCGTGATAGTCGGGCGTCGGGCCGAGCCATGGCGGCGTCCGCTGGAACACCGACAGATGGCCGACGACCGGCGCGATCTCGGGGACGAACTGGAACGCGCTCGCTCCCGTGCCGATGACCGCGACCCGCTTGTCCGCGAGGTCGACCGACGCGTCCCACCGCGCCGAGTGGAACGCTGGCCCGGCGAACGTGCCCGGCAGGTCGGGATACTTGGGCACGTTGAGCTGGCCGACGGCGCTGACCACGGCGCGCGCGGTCAGCGTCTCACCGGTGTCGAGGCGGACGTGCCAGACGCCCGCGCCGGCGTCCCACGTTGCCGCCTCGACCCGGGTCGAAAAGCGGATGTGCTGCCGCAGACCCTTGGCGTCGGCGAAGCGCGCGAAATAGTCGTGGAGGACGTCGCCGGTCGAATAGAGCTTCGGCCACGCCTGCTCGGTCGCGAACGAATAGCTGTAAAGGTGGTTCGGCGTGTCGACACGGACGCCGGGATAGCGGTTGGCGAACCACGTCCCGCCGACGTCGGCGTTGGCCTCGATCACGGTGAACGGCAGCCCGGCATCGGCGAGCGCGGTCGCCATCAGCAGCCCCGACATGCCCGCACCGATGACGATGACGGGGAATTCAGCCTTCGCCGCCGCCGGCGCGTCGATCGGTACCGCCAGTCGCCGCGCCTCGGGGCCGTCGAGTCCGAGCTCGTTGGTCAGGAAGGCGACGTAGTTCGGCGGAATGTCGACCCCGGCGATGAAATCCATCGCCGCGCGCACCGCGGCCTCGGCCGGGCGGGACGACAGCGGTGCGCCGTCGCGATGCGCGATAAGGAGCCGTCGTGCGAGGGTGCGCGCGCGGTCCTGCTGGTCGGCCGACAGGTTGCCCTGGCCGTCGCCGAAGAACTCGTACACCGGGCGGTCGAAGTCCGCGAGGTGGCGCGCGTCACCGGCCAGGTGGACCAGCGCGGCGAGTAGCGACGGAATGTGCGCGCCGGCGAGCGCGGCGTCGAGGTCGGCATCGGCGAAGGTCATCGCCGCCGACCTCCGCCGCTGCCCTGCCGCGCGGCGCGGACGACGAGATAGGCGAGCAGCCCGACCGGTCCGGCCATGAAGGTCAGGAACAGGCAGAAGAGCAGCGCCGCGTGCGGCACGCGCGCGGCGGGCGCGGTCTCGGCCTCCCACGCGCCGGTGAACAGGTCGAAGGCGAGGTAATGGACCCAGCCGGCGAGGAACGCCTCGCGGGTGCGCAGCAGGCCCATGACGCCGTCGAGGCTGTTGAACGCGCGCCAGTCGGGGGCCGGGCCGTGGCCGAGGGCATGGATCAGGACGGCGAGATAGCCGCCGCACAGGATCGCGGCGAGCAGACGCGCGGTGAACACCGCCGCGCCACGCGCGAGCGGGCTGATGGCGAGGACGACCCAGCCGGCGAGCGCGACGGCCGACGCGATGCGGAAGAGGAGATCGAGGGGCACCTAAATTCCTCCCCCTCGGGGGGAGGTGCTTGCTCTCGGTTCTCACGCCGCCAGCCTCGCCCGCGCCGCCGCGCGGATCATATCGCTCGCCTTCTCGGCGATCATGATCGTCGGGGCGTTGGTGTTGCCGCTGACCAGCCGCGGCATGACCGAGGCGTCGACCACCCGCAGCCCCTCGACGCCGCGGACGCGCAGCTCGGGGTCGACCACCGACCGCGGATCGTCGGCGCGCCCCATCGCGCACGTCCCGACCGGGTGATAGATGGTCGACCCCGACTGTCGCGCATAGTCGAGCAGGTCGGCGTCGCTTGCCGCCGCGGCGCCGGGGAGGATTTCGTCGCCCACATAAGGCGACAGCGCCCGCTGGTGGGCGATCGTCCGCGCCCAATGCAGTCCCGCCACGATCGTATCCTGGTCGAGACGGTCGGCGAGATAATTCGGTCGGATCGCCGGCGGCGCGAAGGGGTCGGCCGACCTGACGTGGATCGACCCGCGGCTCTCGGGGCGGAGCTGGCACGCGGCGAGGGTCAGGCCGGGCTTCCGCTCGAGTTCCCAGATCTGCTTGGCGACGAACTTCGGCACGTCGACCGTCGCGGGCAGGATGTGGAACTGGACATCGGGGCCGTCGAGACCGGGCCGCGTCCGCACGTACGCCTGGACGTGCGCCGCCGACATCGTCAGGAGGCCCTTGCGGCTGGTCGCATAGCGCGCCGCCTCGCGGACGAAGCGCCAGCCGCGCGACAGCTCGTTGACCGAGACGCAGTTTTGCAGCCGGTACTGGACGCTGACGACGTAGTGGTCCTGGAGATTGCCGCCGACGCCGGGCAGCGCGACGCGGACCTCGATGCCGGCCGCACGCAGCACCTCCGGGTCGCCGATGCCCGACAGTTCGAGGAGCTGCGGCGAGTTGACCGCGCCGCCCGACAAGATGACCTCGCGCCGCGCCTCGGCGACGACGCTCTGCCCGTCGACGCGGAAGCGGACGCCGCGCGCGCGGCCGCGGTCGAGGAGGACGCGCTCGGCGTGGGCGTCGGTCTGGAGCGTCAGGTTCTGCCGCGACAGCGCCGGGCGGAGATACGCCATCGCCGCCGACCACCGCCGGCCGTTCTTCACCGTCAGCTGGAAATAGCTGATGCCGTCTTGGGCGGCGCCGTTGACGTCGTCGTTGAACGGCAGCCCGGCTTCCATCCCGGCGGCGATGACCGCATCGCTGACCGGATGGCGTTCGGTGATGTCGGAGACGTTGAGCGGTCCATCGGTGCCGTGGAGGTCGTCCTTCAACCGCTCATTGCCCTCGGCACGCTTGAAGTAGGGCAGGACGTCCGCCGACCCCCACCCGGTCGCGCCGAGCTGCGCCCAGTTGTCGTAGTCGGCCGCCTGCCCGCGAACATAGAGCAGGCCGTTGATCGACGACGACCCGCCGAGCACCTTCCCGCGCGGCCAGACGTGCGGCCGGTCGCCGCTGGTCGGGTCGGCCTCGGTCTCGAACAGCCAGTTGACCTTGGGATCCTTGAGCGTCTTGGCGTAGCCGACCGGGATATGGATCATCGGCGACGTGTCCCGGCCGCCGGCCTCGAGGAGGAGGACGGTCGCCGTGCCGTCCTCGGTCAGGCGGTTGGCGAGGACGCACCCGGCGCTACCGGCCCCGACGATGATATAGTCATACTCGGCCATCGCCGCGAACTCCCCAGTGCCGGTTGCCGGTCTGTGGAGCGAGTTATGTCCTGTTTGTCATCGCCGCGAAAGCGGGGACCCGAGGTCGGTCGTGCGTACCCTGGGTCCCCGCTGGTGCGGGATCACCCGCCGGACGTCGCCGTCGCCCACCGGCGGCAGCGGCCGACGGCGTTAGGCGGCGAGGACGACCGGCCGGCGGCGCGCCGCCGCCCCGACGATAACGAAACCGCCGAGGAGGAGCGCCCAGCTCGCCGGCTCGGGAATCGTCGCCGAGGTCACCGTCAGCGCGCGGATGCCCCATGCCTCGTCGCCGACGCCCTGCGCGTCGCCGTCGTAGCGGAAGGTCAGCGTGTTGGTCCCGGCGACCAGCGTCAGCGGGGTGTGGATGGACGCCTCGCCGCCGACGAAGAAGCCGAAGCTGACGATGCTGTCGGTCGCCCCGGCCGGCGCGAGGAAGACCGCGTCCGCCCCGCCGCCGCCGAGGTCGAACGACGCCGAGTAGACGTCGGTGCCGTTCAGGCTGAGCGTGAAGGTATCCTGGTAGGGATTGACGCCGTCGAGCGAGCGAAAGCCCTGGATGACGAAGTCGGCCGCGCCCGCAGCGGCGGGGCCGAAGAAGGTGACCGAGGTCGATCCGGGCGAGGCGAGCTCGCCGGTCGAGGCGGGGTTGGACACGAGCACGACCGCCGCGGCCGGGACGGCGGTGGCAACGGCGGCAGCGGCGGCAAGCCATTTAAGCAACATGTTACTCTCCCTACACAACGATAGGGGCGGTGCAATCCTCATGCCAAATGAACGGGTTAAACGAGCATCGGACTGCAGTTAACCAAGACCTTGCCGCCGGGTTAGGGACGGCGGGGGATGTGTAAGGTTTTCCGACAGTCGCGGAGGCAGCGCGCGGATGGCTATAGCGTTCAGCGGCCGGCAGGCAGTCTTAGTGCTGTGATAACGGCGTCCGTACGACCATCCCGTCGAGCGTCGCCGACGCCATGATCTGGCATGCCAGCCGGCTGTCGGCGGTCACACCCTCGGCGAAGTCGAGCATCGCCGCCTCCATTTCCGACTTCGCCCCAGCCGCGGCGAGCCATCGGGCGTCGATGTGGACGTGGCACGTCGCGCAGGCGCAGTTGCCGCCGCAGTCGCCGTCGATGCCGGGAACGCCGTTCGCCACCGCCGCCTCCATCAGCGACACGCCGTCGTCGACGTCGAGGGTGCACGCGCCGCCGTCGGCCGCGATGTAGGTGATCTTCGCCATGGAGCCCCGTCTCAGGCCGGAATGCGGACCGGCAGGCTGGTGTAACCCTTGACGAACGCCGACGGAACCCGGCCCGGGATGCCGACGACCTCGGGCAGCCTTGGGTAGCGCTTGAGGATTTCCTGCCAGACGATCTTGAGCTGGAGTTCGGCGAGGCGGTTGCCGACGCAGCGATGGATGCCGAAGCCGAACGACAGGTGCTGGCGCGCGCGCGGCCGGTCGATGATGAACTCGTCGGGGCGGTCGACCGACCGCGGGTCGCGGTTGCCCGAGACGTACCACATGACGACGCGGTCGCCCTTGCGGATCGTCTGGCCGCCGAACTCGACCTCGACGAGCGCGGTGCGGCGCATGTGGGCGAGCGGGGTCTGGTAGCGGATGATCTCGCTCACCGCCGACTCGATCAAATCGGGGTTGGCGCGCAGCTTGGCGTATTCGCCGGGGTTCGCCGCCATGAAGGTCAGCCCGCCGGTGATCGAGTTGCGCGTCGTGTCGTTGCCGCCGACGATGAGGAGCAGCAGGTTGCCGAGGTATTCCATCGGCACCATGTCGCGCGTTGCTGGGTTGTGCGCGAGCATCGACACGAGGTCGCCGGCCGGCGGTGCGTTGACGCGCTCGTTCCACAGCTTCGTAAAATACATTAGGCACTCGAGCATGATCGCTTCGCGCTCGGCCTTGGTCGGATTGCCCGGCACCGTCTCGTCGGCGGTCGCCTTGTCCGACCAGTAGGTCAGGAGGCGGCGGTCGTCCCACGGGAAGTCGAACAGCGTCGCCAGCATCTGCGTCGTCAGCTCGATCGACACCCGGTCGACCCAGTCGAACGTCTCGCCGGCCGGCAGGTTGTCGAAGATCGCCTGGGCGCGCTCGCGGATCAGCACCTCGAGATGGGCAAGGTTGCCCGGCGACACGATTGGCGAAACCGCCTTGCGCTGGACGTCGTGCTTGGGCGGGTCCATCGCGATGAACATCGGCAGGATGAAGTCCTGGTCCATGTCCTTGGCGGTGATGCCGCCGAGATGCGCGTCGGACGAGAAGCGCGCGTGATCGGTGTCGACCTTCATGATGTCGGCGAAGCGCGTCACCGACCAGTACGGCCCGAAGCGACCGTTGGCGTGATAGTGGATCGGCGACTCGTCGCGCAGCCGCTCGAAATATGGCCAGTGCATGTCGTTCACCCACAGGTCGGTGTCGAGCATGTCGATCTCGGTAAGCGGCATCGCATAGGCGCGCGCGCGGGCGGCGGCGAGGTGCGGCGGCTCGGCCGGCCAAGCCGCAAAGTCGATCGCCCGCGTCGCCATGATCCGTCTCCCAAACCGGCTTATTGTCGAGTCTCGCTCAGGAATGTGAACCGGAGCTACGCAAAAGGCAAGGCCCCGTGCTTGAGCCGATGTCGGCGACACCGTAGGCACGTATGATGCCCGATACCCTGACCATCCCCCGCCCCGACGACTGGCACGTCCACCTGCGCGACGGCGACATGCTGCGCGCAGTCGCGCCGTTTACCGCGCGCCGGTTCGCCCGCGCCATCGTCATGCCCAACCTCGCCGTGCCGGTGACGACGACCGCGCTCGCCAGCGTCTATCGCGCCCGGGTGATCGCCGCCGCCGGGCCGGACTTCACGCCGCTGATGACCGCCTACCTGACCGATACCAGCGATGCCGCCGACCTGATCGCCGGACACCGCGACGGCGTCCTGACCGCGGTCAAGCTCTACCCCGCCAACGCGACGACCAACTCGGCCGCCGGCGTCACCGACATCGCCCGCGTCATGCCGGTGCTGGCGGCGATGGCCGAGGCGGGAATGCCGCTGTTGATCCACGGGGAGGTGACCGACGCCGACGTCGACGTGTTCGACCGCGAGGCGGTGTTCATCGACCGTATCCTCGCCCCCCTCGTCGCGCGGCTCCCCGCGCTGCGGATCGTCTTTGAGCACGTGAGCACCGCCGAGGCGGTCGCATTCGTGACCGAGGGCGGGCCGAACATCGCCGCGACGATCACGCCGCACCACCTCCACCTCAGCCGCAACGCGCTGTTCGCCGGCGGGCTGCGACCGCACCACTACTGCCTGCCGGTCCTCAAGCGCGAGCATCACCGCCGGGCCCTCGTCGCCGCGGCGACGTCGGGGTCGCCGAAATTCTTCCTCGGCACCGATTCGGCTCCCCACCCGGTCGGCGACAAGGAGGCGGCGTGCGGTTGCGCCGGGGTGTGGAACGCGCCGTTCGCGCTCGAAAGCTATGCGGGCGCTTTCGACGCGGCCGGCGCACTCGACCGGCTCGAGGGGTTTGCGTCGCGCTTCGGACCGGCGTTCTACCTGCTGCCGGTCAACGCGAAGATGGTCACCCTGACGCGCGCAACGACGCCGGTGCCAGAGCGGATCGGCGACCTCGTCCCGTTCCACGCGGGGGAGATTCTGGCGTGGCGCGCCACCTGATCCTTCCCGCCCGCGGGGAGGATCGCCCGCGTCATGGCCCCCGCTCTCCCGGAAGCGGCGACGGCCCGACCAGTCGTTCGTAGGTCTGCAGGGCATAGCGGTCGGTCATGCCGGCGATGAAGTCGCCGAAGTGGCGGGCGCGGTCGGGTTCGCCCGGTTCGGCGACCT
>CAHJWT010000019.1 GCA_903643075.1 Sphingomonadaceae bacterium
GCCGCGGGATGGTCCTCGAGACGCTGCGCTACGAGGACGAGGTCAACAAGGCGAGCGGCTTTTTCCGCTCGATTCCTGACGACGCGGCGACGCCCGAGCTGATGGAGCTGGCGACGGCGCTGATCGACAAGCGGACGGCGAAGTTCGATCCGGCGAAGTTCCACGACCGCTACGAGGACGCGCTTCGCGCGCTGATCGACGCCAAGCGGGGCAAAAAAGTCGCCGATGTCGAGGACACCGCGCCGGCCCCGAAGGCGTCGAACGTCATCGACCTGATGGCGGCCCTGAAGGCGTCGATCGAGAAGGGCGGCGGCACGGCGGCACCGGCTCCACCCGAGGTAACGCCGCGCAAGGCCAAGGCGGCGGTCAAACCGGCGGCGAAGGCTTCGGCGACGACCAAAGCGCCGGCCCAGGCCGCGGCCGCGGCGAGGGCCGTACCGGCGCGGAAGCGGGCATGACCGACGACACCACAAACTAGACTGTCGTGGCCGACCCCCTCGCCACGTACGCTGCCAAGCGCGACTTCGCCAAGACCAGCGAGCCCGCCGGCGGCGCGCCGACCGCGGCGGGCAACCTGTTCATGGTCCAGAAGCACGCCGCGTCGCGGCTTCACTGGGACTTTCGTCTGGAGTTGAACGGCGTCCTCCTGTCGTGGGCGGTGACCAGGCCGCCGTCGACCGATCCGAAGGTCAAGCGCCTCGCCGTCCGCACCGAGGACCACCCGCTCGACTACGCGACCTTCGAGGGCGTCATCCCGAAAGGCGAATATGGCGGCGGCACGGTCATGCTGTGGGACCGCGGGACATGGACCAACGAGGCCGATCCCGCCGCCGGCGTTGCAAAGGGCAAGCTCCACTTCACCCTGACCGGCGAGCGGATGCGCGGCGAATGGGAGCTGATCCGCCTCAAGCCCGAGGGCAAGGCGGAGAACTGGCTCCTCGGCAAGATCGACGATGAATTCGCCACCGGGGTCGACCTCGACTTCGACGCGAGCGTCTCCACCGGGCGGACTATGGCGGCGATCGCGGCGGGGGAGGTTCCCCTGCTCCTTTCCTCCCACTCGCCGGAGGGGGCGGGGAGGGGCGGTCCGCCCACGAGCAAAGGTCGTTCGCGTGGTGAACGTCCCACCGCCGACCCGTCCCGCAAGCGGGAGGGGCGGAGGCCCCCCGCCTTTCGCACCCCGCAGCTCGCGACCCTCGTCGATCGCCCGCCGACGGGGAACGACTGGGTCCACGAGACCAAGTACGACGGCTATCGTGCCCTCGTCGCGGTCGGCGGCGGCGGGGCGGTCGCGTACAGCCGCAGCGGCCTCGACTGGACGGCGAAGTTCGGTGCGATACCGGGCTCGTGCGCGGCGCTGCCGTGCGGCAGCGCGCTGATCGACGGCGAGATCGTCGCGCTCGACGCGGCGGGGAAGCCGAACTTCTCGACGCTCCAGGCGGCGCTCAAGGACGGCGGGCCGCTGCTCTACTTTGCCTTCGACCTGCTCGAACTCGGTGGCGAAGACCTGTCGGACCTGCCGCTGGTCGAGCGCAAGGCGAAGCTGGCGACCCTCTTCGCCGACGCCGCGCCCCCGCTTCACTATTCCGAGCACGTCCGCGGCGGCGGCGAGGCGATGTTCGCCGCGTTGTGCGCCGCCGGCTACGAGGGCGTCGTCAGCAAGCGCGCCGACGGCAAGGCGCGGCCGGGCCGATCGGGATCGTGGCTCAAGGCGAAATGCACCCACCGGCAGGAGTTCGTCATCGGCGGCTGGTCGAAGTCGGATAAGGGTCGCGGCTTCGCCTCGCTGCTGCTCGGTGTGCAGGAGGAGGGGGCCTTGCGATACGTCGGCCGCGTCGGCACCGGCTTCGACGACCGGACACTTGAAGACCTGTCGGCGCGGCTGGCGACGCTGAAGGCCGACACGTCGCCGTTCGCCGGCAAGCTCGACGCGGCCGCGCGCCGCGGCGCGGTGTTCGTCCGCCCCGACCTCGTCGCCGAGGTCGCCTTCGCCGAGTTTACCGCCGACGGCAGCGTTCGCCACGCGAGCTTCCTCGGCCTGCGCGAGGACAAGGTGGCGGGGGAGGTGGTGGTCGAAACTGCCAAACCTGTCATCCCCGCGAAAGCGGCGACCCATCGCCCCAAGCAACGGGAGATGGGTCCCCGCTTGCGCGGGGATGACGGCAAGGCGGAAGAGGCCCCCGCGCCCGCCCCGGACCGCCGCGGCGTCCGCGTCACCAGCCCAGAGCGCGTCGTCTTTCCCGAGCTCGGCCTGACCAAGGGGGCACTGGTCGACTATTATGCAGTCGTTGCGGACGTCATGCTCAGGGAACTCGCCGGACGGCCGATCAGCCTCGTCCGCTGCCCGCAGGGGCGGTCCAAGACGTGTTTCTTTCAGAAGCACAACAGCGGCATGTTCAGCGACGACGTCCATCACGTCGACATCGCCGAGAGCGACGGGAAAACCGAGCCGTACCTGTTCGTCGACAACGCCGCCGGGCTGCTCAATTGCGTCCAGATGGGAACGATCGAGTTTCACGGCTGGGGCAGCCGCGTCGCCGACATCGAGCGCCCTGACCGGCTGGTGATCGACCTCGATCCCGACGAGGGACTTGACTTCACTGTGGTCAAAACCGCCGCCGTCCTCGTCCGCGACCGGCTGAAAGCGCGCGGCCTCGCCAGCTTCCCGTTGCTGACCGGCGGCAAGGGCGTCCACATCGTCGCGCCGCTGGTTCCGTCCGCCGAGTGGCCCGCGGTCAAGGCGTGGGCACGGGGTTTCGCCGAAGCGCTGGAAGCCGAAATGCCGGCGGCGTTCGTCGCCACCATGAGCAAGGCCAAACGCAAAGGCCGCATTTTCGTCGACTGGCTGCGCAACCAGCGCGGCGCGACCGCGGTCCTGCCGTATTCGGTCCGCGCCCGCGACGGGGCCGGAGTGGCGGTGCCGATCACCTGGAAGCAGCTCACCGACACCGCCGCCGGCAATGCTTTCACCGCCGCCGACCCGGCCGCAGTGCTGGCCCAGGCGATGCGACCGACGGAAAAGATCGAGGCCGCGAAACTCGTGCCGTAACGCGACAGCATACCAGCCCTTTGGCTTGCGCACGGACTGATGCCCCGACGCAACATCAGATGTTTTTTTGAATTAACTACCTTTTAATCCTTTGATCGTGCGTCGCAAATAGTTTACAGAACGTTAATAATATCTGTAGTCGTTTGCGGTGAGTTCTCATGATTCGATCCAAGCTGCTGGCGCTTTGCGTCTGCCCGGCTGTGGCGGCACCGCCCGCGATCCTCGCCGTCCATGCACCGGCGCGGCATGCGGTGGCGCATCTTCTTCATCATGCGGCCAACCGGCTCGACGGTCCGCACCGCGCATCGGCACCGGCCCCGGTAGTCGCTGCCGCACTGCCCTTGCCATGCGCGCCGTCGCTGGCGGCCGAAGGTGGCGGCCTGCCGGTCGTCGGCGGCGGGCTGATCGGTGGCGGCGACCTGCCGTCGCCCGCGATGGCCAACGGTGGCGGTGTAACATTTACCACTGCGGGAATTACGGCAGGCATCGGCGGCGGCTTTGCCGGTGGGGGCGGTGGCGGGGGCGGCGCTGGCGGCGGCGGTAGTGGCGGCAGTGGCGGCGGTGGCGGTACCCCGAGCGGTCCGGGAATTAACCCCGGCGGCGCAATCGGTGAAACCGCGATGGTCCCGCTCATCGGTCCGACCGGGCCGTCGGTGCCGATCGCGACCGGCAGTCCCATCGCGATCAGCGGTGCCCCCGAGCCGGCGACGTGGGTCTTCCTCGTGACCGGCTTCGGTCTCGTCGGGGCGATTGCCCGCCGTGCTACCCGGTCGCGCCCTGCGGCGGAGCCGGCGCGGCCATCGGCGGGTCGATGACGCGGCCGTCGGCCCGCGCGGTCAGCGCGACCTGGGTCGGACAGGCGAAGTCGATCCCCAGCTCGTCGAAGCGGCGGAGGATGGCGAGGCCGACCGCGTGGCGGACGTCCATCATCGTCTTGAACGCCTGGCCGGCGGAGAAGAAGACGATCTCGAAATCGAGGCTCGAATCGGCAAAGCGGACGAAGTGCGCGCGGTCGAAGCGTGCGTTCGGCACGCCCGCGACGATCGCCGCGATTTCGGCGGGGATGCGGTCGAGCAGGTCGGCCTTCGTCTGATAGGTGACGCCGACGACCATCACCACCTGCCGCTCGTCGATGTGCGCGAGGTTGGCGATCTGGTCGCCGAGCAGCTTGGTGTTGCCGACGATGACCTCCTCGCCCGACTGCGAGCGGATGCGGACGGTCTTCAGTCCGATCGCCTCGACCCGGCCGGTGACGCTGCCCCAGCGGATCGTGTCGCCGACGCGGAACGGCCGGTCGAACAGGATCGCGAGCGCGGCGAACAGGTCGGCGAAGATGCCCTGCGCGGCGAGGCCGATCGCGATGCCGCCGACGCCCAGCCCGGCGACGAGCGCGGTGACGTTGACCCCGAGGTTGTCGAGGACGAGGATGAAGGCGAGGCTCCACACCACGACGTTGACCAGCACGCGGATGATGTTCGCCGCGCTGACCAGCGCCGCCTTGTCCTCGGCGATCGCGGCGCGGCGGTCGACGAGGGCCAGGATGAACTCACGGATCCAGATCGCCCCCTGGATCGCTGCAGCGACGGTGAAGATCAGCTTCACAAAGCCGAGCAGGTAGGCGGGCGGGTCGGCGGCGGGTGCCGCGATGATTACCGCGGCGGCGGCGAGGAAGATGCCGTTGGTCCGCCGGATCATGCGTCCGACGAAACCCTGCCACGTCGTCACGTCGCGGTCGCGGCCGAGTAGGCGGAGGAGGCCGAAGCGCAGCCCGATGAAGACGAGGTACAGCGCAGCCGCGGTTCCCGCTGCGACCAGCGCCGCGGTGCTGTCGGTCATGACCCAGTCGACCGTCCCGATCGTCAGGTGGCGGAGCTTGGCCGGGGCGTGGAGGAGGTCGCCGGTGACGGTGTTGATCGCGGACTGGGGTGGAATGGACATGGTGGGGCCAACGGCTGGTCGGGGAAGAGGCGGCACGCTTCGCCGCGCGGACGGACCGCGCGGTCGCGTGGCTTAGCGGGCTGTCACCGCCGTGTCATCCCATGGCGGGTGGGGCCGACCGTCCGACGACTCGACCGCTTGACGACCTGACCGCCCGTCGGCCCGATTGCGTCACGCGTCGGCCGTATACCTTTGTGGCGCTCAGCAAATCCTCCTGTGTCATCCCCGCGGAAGCGGGAACCCATGACCACGAACCTTGAGGTCACGGGTTCCCGCTGTCGCGGGGGATGACATCAGAGATAGGTCAGCCGTCCGCGCAGCGGACCAAATCCGGTGCGCGGCCGCCGCAGTGAAACGGCATCAGAGATGCGGCAGCCATTCCGGCCAGTCGACCGTCACCATCGCCCCGCCCGCCGCGAGCGGCACCGCCGCCGCGTCGACTTTTAAATAGGCGATGCCGCAGCCATCGACGATTGGTTCACGCAGTTCGCCGACCGCCACCCCGGCCGCAGTCACGGTCGCCTCGTCCGGCACGCCCGCCACCGTCACCGGCAGCAGGCGGCGACGGAGCTTGTCGCGGTGGTGCATCCGCGCGGTGTTCTCTTGGCCGACGTAGCAGCCCTTGGTGAAGCTGACGCCGTTCAGCTCGACCGCGTTCGCCTCGAGCCACAGCATCCGGTCAGTGAGGAGGTCGGCGGAGTCGGCGACGCCGAGCGCGCGGCGATGGCGGGCGTAATCGGCCACGCTCGCGTCGGTCGTGGCGTCGGTCGCGACCCAGCGGTGGCCGAGGGTGGCAAGCTGCGGATCGGCCGGCTCATCGCCCCGTGCCCCGCCCCACGCGGCGAAGACGGCGAGGTCACTTGCCGGCGCGATCGTCACCGCGCGGCGCAGCTTGAACATTGTCAGCCGCTTGGCCAGCGCCTCCGCCCGCGCCGCGAGGACGTCGACGAGGACCGCACCGTCGCCGCCGTCGACCAGGATCATGTCGAACAGCGGCTTGCCCTGCGCGCTGAGCAGCCCCGCCCACAGCGGCCGGCCGGGGGCGAGCGCGGCGACGTCGTTGGTCACCTGCCCCTGGAGGAAGTCGCGGGCGTCGGCTCCGGCGATGCGGAGAACGGCGCGGTCGGTCAGGCGGGCGGTCGGCATCGCGCGAAGCTGGGGCGGCGGCGGCGCAATGACAAGCGTCGCGGCCCCTGCCGCCGGGTTACGCCGCCTTGCTGGCGATCAGCGCGATGCTCCGCAGCTTGCCGGCCCAGGCTTGCTCGACCGCGGTCATCGCGCCGGTACAGCCGCCACAGGCGACGGTGACGTTCTGCGCATTGTGATCCCAGCGAATATCCGCGGTCACCGCGAGGTTGGCGAGGCTGAAGTCGGTGACATACGCATAGGCTCCGGCCCGTCGCCGCGCATGGGCGGCGTGCGCCTCGAGCAACGTCAGGAACGCGTCGAGCTGCTTCGCCAGGCACATCTCGGTGTGGGCCTGGTCGAGGTTTTCGTTCCTGACGGTGCTGTTGCTGTGCAGCATGGTCACCTTGACGTTGTCGACCTTGCGCTTGGCGAGGTTGATCGCCGTGCCGACCGCGCTGTCCTGGTGCGCGAAGGTCGTGACGCCTCGGTTGACGAGATTGTAGGCGAAGGTCACGATCATGAACCCCGCGCACATGACCGGTCCCATCTCGTGATAGTCGAGCACCCGCGGGCGCTGCGACCAGATCGCGGGCAGATCGGTGGCGTCGGCGGTTGGCGAGGCGGCACCGGCATTCGGCACCGCCATCAGCGAATCGACGACGGTGGAGGCCGACAGGACGGGCAAGCCGCCCGTCGCGGCCGGCTCGAACAGCAGCGGCCGCAACCGGCTCGCCGAGCCGACCAGTAGCCGTGCCTGGTCGGGAGTCGGCGCGTCGCGCCGGCTCACCGTGAAGCTCAGGCTGTCGTTCCACCCGGGCGGTGTATAGTTCAACCGCGCCGGCAACTGGATGGTGGTGAAGTCGAAGCCGACAAACTTCATGACCGTGCTCCCCGTCGCCGGCTCAATACAATCGGGCCGCGCGCGATGCAATCGACGGAGGGCTAGAACGGCGCGATCCGCCCCTCGCGGGTATAATTGACCCACCCCGCGTTGATCCCCAGCCGCAGGCCGACGCCGAGCTTGATCGGCACGAGGATGACGCGGTCGCGCTGGTTGTACGTCGCGGTGAAGCCGCCGACGACGTAGACCTTGCCCTCGCCGGCGGGATAGCGCCGGAATAGGTCGTTGGTGTCGTCGAGGTGGTAGACCAAGGTGAACACCCGGCTGCCGTCGCCGCCGACGTCGAGGCCAAGCGACGGCCCGGTCCAGTGGACCGGCATGTCGCCCTCGACCTTCGAATAGAGCGTCCCGCCGCCATAGCGCACCCCGAGAACGAACGCTCCTGACACCTCGCGGCCGACGATGTATCCGTTGGGCTCGCCGAAGTCGCGGAATGCCTGTTCGATCAACCGCGCCGCGCCTTCGGCTCCCCGGCCGAATACCGCTTCGGCCGCGGCGAGCACGTCCTTTTGCTTGTAGGTGTCCGCAGGCGGCGCTTCGGCCGGCGGCGCAACATCCGCCGATGCGGTCGCCGGCGGCGCGGTCTGCGCCGGCGCGGCGACGGGGCCGGCCAGCATCACCGCGAGCAGGATCGCTCGGCGCATAAGTCCCTCCGCCGCCGTCGCCCCACGCGGGTTCTGCCGCGCGCGGCGCAGGAAGTCCACCGCCCCGCCGTTCTTCCCATCGCGCACCGCCGCTGCTACCGCAGCGCAGCAACAAGAACGGCCGCCACCTGATGCGCATTACGATGATCGGTTCGGGCTATGTCGGCCTCGTCTCGGGGGCGTGCTTCGCCGATTTCGGTCACGATGTCGTGTGCGTCGACCTCGATGCTGGCAAGATCGACCGCCTGCAGGCCGGGATCATGCCGATCTACGAGCCCGGCCTCGCCGAGCTCGTCACCAACAACGCGCGCGCCGGACGGCTGACCTTCACCACCGATCTCGCCGCCGGGGTCGCCGACGCCGAGGCGGTGTTCATCGCCGTTGGCACCCCGTCGCGTCGCGGCGACGGCCACGCCGACCTCAGCTACGTCTTCGCCGCCGCGCGCGACATCGCCGCCGCGTGCACCGGCGCGACCGTCGTCGTGACCAAGTCGACCGTCCCCGTCGGTACCGGCGACGAGGTCGAGCGCATCCTCCGCGAGGCGAACCCGGATGCCACCTTCGCCGTCGTCTCCAACCCCGAATTCCTTCGCGAGGGCGCGGCGATCCGCGACTTCAAGTTCCCCGACCGCATCGTCGTCGGCACCGACGACGCGCGTGCGCGCGAGGTGATGAGCGAGATTTACCGCCCGCTGTTCATCAACTCATCGCCGCTGATGTTCACCGGCCGGCGCACCGCCGAGCTGATCAAATATGCCGCGAACGCCTTCCTCGCGACCAAGATCACCTTCATCAATGAGATCGCCGACCTGTGCGAGGCGGTCGGGGCGAACGTCCAGGACGTCGCCCGCGGCATCGGCAGCGACAACCGGATCGGCGCGAAGTTCCTCCACGCCGGGCCCGGCTACGGCGGATCGTGCTTCCCCAAGGACACGCTCGCGCTGATCAAGACCGCGCAGGACTTCGGCACGCCCGTCAGGATCGTCGAGACGGTCGCGGCGGTCAACGACACGCGTAAGCGCGCGATGGCGAAGAAGGTCGTCGCCGCCGCCGGCGGGTCGGTCCGCGGCAAGACCGTCGCCGTGCTCGGCCTGACGTTCAAGCCGAATACCGACGACATGCGCGATTCGCCCGCGATCGCGGTCGTCCAGGCGCTTCAGGACGGCGGCGCGGTCGTCCGCGCGTTCGATCCCGAGGGCACCGAGCAGGCCAAGCTGGTGCTTGCGAACGTCGACTATGCCGCCGACGCCTATGCCGCCGTCGCCGGGGCCGACGTCACGGTGCTGATGACCGAATGGGAGGCGTTCCGCGGCCTCGACATGGACCGGGTCGCCGCGGCGATGACGAAGCCGGTCGTCGTCGACCTGCGGAACGTCTATCGCCCCGACGAGATGGCGCGGCGCGGCTTCGCCTATACGAGTGTCGGCAGGTAGGTTGCGACACCGCCGGACGCTGGCTATAGCCGGTCGCTCGCGGAGTCGTGGGTGAGCGGCTGAAACCAGCAGTTTGCTAAACTGCCGTACTGGGTAACCGGTACCGAGGGTTCGAATCCCTCCGACTCCGCCAGCAGGTCGTCCAAGGCCGTCCGCGACGTCTGGCATCCGATCGTTTTCCAATGCCTAATTTCTGGAACGGTCGACGGACGCCCGGGGACGTCCGGCGCGCAGCACGGACACCGCAGGGGTATCCGAGGACGGCAGAAGGGCCACCGGGCGCTAACGGTGAGGTCTGTGCAGTCCCTCGTTCCTGGATCCCGCGACTACAAGCGTTCGATCCGGGCGGCCTGTACGTCTTCGTCACCACCAAGGGCGATTAGTCTTTGCGGATGAAGTACGTTTGGAGGGCGCGGAGCGCGGGGTGGTCTTCGGCACCTTTCCCGATGTCCACTTCTCCCTACCACGCGTCGTGGAGGCGACGACGTCGAATACGACACCCTTCGCCAGCGGCAGGGACCGTCCGTCGTTGATCACGTTCGTCTGACGCCGCATCTATTCCTTCCACGCGTCCAATCCGCTCTCGCGGCCGCTGCCCGTCTCCTTTTCGCCTCCGAACGCGCCGCCGATCCCGCAGCGCGAGCGAAAACATGGTGCATGCCGGCCCTCCGCAGCGGCGTACATGGCGCAACCGGCGACCGTCCCGGCAGAACCGGAACGGCCGCCGCCCGCGCCTCAGTTGCGGACCGAGCCGCGGCGGACGAGGTTAACCAGCCCGAGCAGCACCACGGCCCCCAGCAGTGAGACGGCGAACGTCCCAACAGTCAGCGGCGCATTGTTGATGTCGCCATGCGCGAAGATGAGCCCGCCCAGTGCCGACCCGACGATGCCGACGATGACGTTGAGCAGGACGCCGTTGTTGTCGCGCATAATAAGGCCGGCAAGCCAGCCGACTATACCGCCGATGATTAACCAGACGATGAGTGCGATCATGATGAGGTCTCCCGTTGCAGTCCTCACCAACTAAGCACGGGCATCCAGTCTACCAAGATACCGTTATATCAGCTGACCTAGTGCAAGTGTATCAGACGCCGCCGCTCGATGCGGCTAGGCCCGCGGAATGAATGGGTGAGCTAGACCGCGCTCGCGCGCCCAGACGATGGCCTCGCCCCGCTTGTTGACGCCGATCTTGCCGTAAATGCGCGCGACGTGGTTGCGCACTGTATTGCGCGACAGCGACAGCTCGGCGGAGATCGCGGCATCGTCGAGTCCGCGGCAGAGCAGGACGAGGACTTCCCTCTCGCGGGTGGTCAGGGACGCGGCGTCGCCACCGGTGAGGCGTGTCTTCGGTGTTCGGAGTGTAGCCAGCTTCTCGACGACGTTGCGGCTGAACCACGTGGCGTCCTGCATTACCGCGTCGAGCGCGGCGACCAACTCGAGTTCGGACCGGCGTCGCTCGGTGATGTCCTGTATGACCCACAGCGCGCACGGATCGTTGCCGACTGAGATCGTCGCCGCCGACACCAAGCAATCGAGCAGGGTGCCGTCCTTCGTCTGGATCTGCGCCTCTGCCTTGTTCAGCCGCCCCGTCTTGGCCAGCTCGTCCTCGAGCCTCCGACGCGTCGCGGCCGTATCCCACAGCGTCAGGTCGCTCGGCGTATGGCCGACGACGTGTCCGTCGTCATGCCCGGTCAGGTTATGGAAGGCGGCGTTGGCGTTGAGCAGGCGATGACCCTTGAGCGAAGCGACGACCATCGCGACCGGCGCGAGCTGGAAAGCGCCGGCGAACCGCTCCTCGCTGTGCTGAAGTGCTGTCTCGGCCAGCCGCCGCGGCTCGAGGTCGGCGAACGTGAACAGCATGCACGGCACGTCGTGGAGCACGATCGTTTGGCCGGCGACTACCACCAGCTTGCTAGCCCCGTCGGGCAGGTCGAGCTCGGTTTCCATCTGCGGCACCGTCTCGCTTCGGGCAAGGCGGCGCTTGGCCAGTTCGCGGTCGGCGGCATGGCGGAAGAGGTCGAACTCGTAGAGCGTCTTTCCCGCTATGTCGTCCTCCTCATACCCGGTCATGTCGAGGAAGCCCTCGTTGGCCCGCAGGAAGCGCAGGTCGTGCAGGCGGCAGATCAGGGCCGGGGCCGGGTTGGCGTTGAACGCCTGGTCGAAGTCGCGCTCGGCTTCGAACTGCGCCGAGTCGTTGCGGATGATGAGAACGACGCATTCGGGTGCGCCGGCGTCGTCGGTCAGCACGAGGCTGCGCACCTGATGGACCCATTCAGGCCCGACCATGCCGGCGCGGGTCACCTCGACAGTGACGCCTTCGAAGGCTTCGCACGCCATGGCGCGGTCGATCGGGTACTTGCCGTGACCGAGCGGTGCTCGGTGGCGCGCGGTCAGTTCATAGCGCTTCCGGAACTCGCCGACCGTCGCGCCAAGGTCGGCGAGGGTCTTCGCGCCATGCATCGCCAACGCAGAGTCGTTGGCCCAGAGGATCGTTTCGTCGACCGCAATCAGGATGATGCCTTCGTCGAGATTGGCGACGATGCTCTGGAGATGGTCGAGGCCGGCCGCCTGGCGGAGCTTGGTGATTGCCGTGATGCCGCTCGCCGTCAATTGCTCACCTTATCGTGATCCTGTCATCGAAGCTCGCGCTAGCGACGCTAGCGCCACGGTCGCGGCTCGTGCAACACTAGACGGGCCTGTGACGGCGGCCTGCCCTTACGGCAAACCCCATTTCCGGACGATAACGAGCCGATCGACGCCAACCGAAAGCGGCCGCTGACTCATACCCCGTTTTCGCTGATCCACAACGAAAGGTCGCGATCATGACGCTCGTACAGCGCAGGGTGGGCTTGATCCTCTACGATCGTACCGATCTGCTCGACATCGCCGGTCCCGCCGAAGTTTTTCATGCCGCTGGCCTCCATCTTATCAGGACCGGCGCGGCGACCAGCCACGCCTACTGCCTTGACTGGCTGTCCGTAAACGGTGGCCTCGTCCGCACCGATCATGGGCTCGGGCTCGACACCACCCCGATGGACGATCGGGCGGCGACCGACTACGATACGATCATAGTCTCGGGCGGATATCTCAACGCTCTCGACTGCGACGAAGCGCTGATCGCATGGCTCCGGCAGACCGGGGCGACCGTAAGGCGCGTCGGCTCGGTATGCACCGGCGCCTTTCTGCTCGCCCGCGCTGGGCTGCTTGAGGCGCGCGCCGCTACCACACACTGGATGGACTGCGAGGCGCTGCGACTGGCCTACCCTGCGGTTGAGGTACGCAGCGACGCGATCTTCGTCGAAGATAACGGCGTCTGGACTTCAGCCGGTATCACAGCGGGAACCGACATGGCATTGGCCATGGTTGAACAGGACCACGGCCACGAGCTGGCGATGGCGGTCGCGCGCTATCTAGTTGTATTCCTCAAACGTCAGGGGGGCCAGTCGCAGTTCAGTACCATGCTGCGTGCTCAGGTCATCGAGGGGCCGCTCGGACCTTTACTCCACTGGATCGCCGATCATCCCGCTGCGGATCTGAGCGGCGAGGCGCTGGCCGAACGCGCCAACATGAGTCTGCGCAACTTCTTCCGGACCTTCAAGGAGGTGACCGCGGCGACGCCTGCCGACTGGGTGCTCGCAGTCCGCATGGAGGCCGCCAAGCGCTTGATCGAGCAGACGAGCCAGCCGTTCGACCAAGTCGCACGCAAGGCGGGCTTCCTCAACTACGAGCGGATGCGCCGGAGCTTCGGCCGGCTGATGGGTGTCACGCCAGCCGCCTACCGCGCTCGCTTCGCCAATCCGTCGCCAACCCGCGGCAAGTCCCGGCTACGGTAATTTTGGCTTGGCAGTCCGCACGTCTGTCTGAAGGCATGAAAGGTGGGGTATTTGTCATTCCGCGCCGCGCGCTCTGCGCTACTTCTCGCTCCGTTGTGGCGTGGCCGCGGCACGACCACCGCTTGGGCCGGAACAAGAGGACGCAGAATGATCCGAACGCTGGTTACCATCGGACTCGTCGTGATCGGCCTCAGCGGGTGGCCGGGCGTGGCCACGGCCGGTGGTTTGCCGGCGGCGACCGGCTTCGTAGACTGTGTCCTGACCGACGGTTCGGCCTACGTGTACGACGGCACGCTTTGCGACACCGGCGGCACGCGCTCGACGCGGTCGCTAGGTCCGGTCGCCGGCCTGATGGCTAGCACCGCCTATCCCGGAAATTTCGCCTCGTACGACACAGGTGGCTCGGGTTTTCTGACCTACTATTTCATGATCTCAGGTCCCATCACCGGCAACCTGATCCCGGTCGACGTCGACTATCGCTTGCATGCGTCGCATACCGGCTCCGATGGCGCTTTCGCCGAGATCATCGCGACTGCCGGTAGCGACATCTACACGCCGCCGAGCAGCGACTCTCGCGTGATTTGCACCGACCCCGTCTGCAGCGACAATTCGGTAGAAGTGGCCGGAACACTTCACCTGATGACCCGCGTCGGACTGATCGGCTCGATCTTCCTCGAGGACGAGGTGACCGGCACGTTCTCGCCTGACGCGGCTTCGGCCTTGGTGTTCGCCGACCCGTTCATCCATGTCGACCGCAGCTTCCCGGGATATGCGGCCTATTCGGTCGAGCTCAGCGACGGCGTAGCGAACGCGCTGCCCGGCACTGTTCCCGAACCCGCGTCGTGGATCATCATGATCGCCGGCTTCGGCACGATCGGCGCGACGGCGCGTCGTAAGCGGCAGGCTGCGCAGTCGTGCTCTGAGGTCTACAGTCTGAACTGACACTACGGCGCCAATTACCGGCAGATGGCGTGGAGCACCGTTCAATCGTCATTGCTTGCCCGATAGCTTTTGACAATTTCGTCACGTCCCCAATTCATCAGGGAAACCACGATGCCGCCACCTCCGGATCTTCAGGTCATGGCCGCCGAATGTCTTGCCGCCGTTCATTTCGTTAGCTTCGCGGCCGTCTCGACCCATCTCAAGGGCGGCCAGTCGACGACGTTGACCTGGTCGGTCGACACCAGCAAGTGTCCCAACGTCGAGCTGCTCGGCATCTATCTCGATACGACGCATGTAGCGCCAACCCATTCACTCCTCGTCCGCCCCGCCAAGTCCAGCAGCTATGTTCTAATCGCTCGCGCCGGACCGGAGATGAGGACGCTCGGCACCGTGCACATCAACGTCGACGACAGTGCCTGCCAACCGCTCACCTTTCCCGCGTCGGGCATCACGCCAAGGGTCGTCGACACCGTCACCGCACAGGTCGGCGGCTACAACGCGAGCAAGACGCCCAAAGTCAAAATCACTCGAAACGACGTCGGCATCGACGTTCCGGGCATCCTGATCGACCTCGAGCTCGAGGTTGATCTTCCCAACTTCCCCAACCCGGTCGTCGAAGTCAGCGCAACAGTGGCGATCAACGTCAGCGACGACGGAACGATGGTGCCGTATTATCAGCATTTTGCAGTCGACACACATTGGCCCTGGTGGTTCAAGGCAACCGGCGTCACAGCGGCCGCGGGAGCGATCGTCGGTCACTTTGTCAGTGATGACGTATCCGGAGCGCTGCACAATGCGATCCTCGCCGGCTTCGAAAGCGAACTCGCGAGTGTGCTCGCCGGCGGCGACACCGTCGTTACCGCCGTGACGACGGCAAAGGACAAGCTCATTGTGACGCTCTGTCCGCCGGGTTAAGTTAACCACGCTTTCGATGCCGCCCTGCCGGGCTCTATCCGCCCGACATCGCGCCTGCGGAGCTGCGATGCGGTCTTCCCGAACTCCGGTCGTCGGAGCGACGACCCTCCGATGCCGGCATCGTTGTTCATTAGACGATATCCATCGAAGTGGTGCCTCCTTCGACGAATCTTGCGCCAGACCCGATTTACCCCGTAGAGCAGCCAGCACGCGCGGCGATGCCGGTAGACCTGCAACGGGGACGCCGAAGATCGACTGCTGCTCGGAAGCGGGGCACATCATGGGGTACCGGCCGGATCGATGCCACGAAAGCCTATCCTCCGCGAAATGGTTAGCCGTCGCGGTCGAATCCCTCCGACTCCGCCAGCCGGCCGGTCGCCGTTGCCGGCCGGCCACCGGCGGGGCGAAGGTCGCCAGATGATACGGTCGCTCGTCTTCGCCCTTATGCTCGGCCTCGCCGCCGGCGGTGCCCGCTCGGCCGAGACGCGCGAATTGACCGGGGTCTGGGTCGAGCGCGGCCCGCGTACGACGTTCCGTTTCGAGCCGTGCGGACCGGCGACGTGCGGCATCCTCGAGGATTCGATCTACATCAAGGCCGACGCCGACGCGCGCGACGTCAACAACCCCGATGCCGGGCTGCGTTCCCGGCGGCTCCAGGGGCTGCCGGTCCTGCTCGGCCTGCGGCGCGCCGGGCCGGGGTGGCGGGGCCGCGTCTATATCCCGAGCATGGGCAAGACGTTCCCGATGCGGCTCGATCCCGTTGCCGCACGGACTCTGCGCTTTACGCTGTGCCTGGCACCGCGCGACTGTCATCGCCGGACCCTCGACCGAAGCGATTGAGCGCGCTCGTTCGACGATTATACGCTGGCGGCAAGTGCCGTCCGACGCCGCCGGCGCCGAAAGTCGAGCCGGCCAGCAATCGACCGCCACCACCCGCGTGGCGCATCGGCGGCGATGACCGCGAGGACCGGCACCCCGGCGAAAAAGGTAAGATCCTCGACGCCGCGGACCTGCCGTCGACCGAGTTCGGCGAGGAGCGCGATGGCGATGCCGAAAGCGAGACTCGCCCCGGCAGCGAGTGCGGTCATCACCGGAATATTGGGAAAGCTCGCTTCGTCGTCGGCGATAATGTCGCCGACGACGCGGAGCCCGCTCGGCGCGGCGGCAATCTGGTCGAAGTCGGCGACGCGCGCCGCGGCGGCGTTGTACCGCCGGACCTTCAGCGCGATGTCGCGGTCGAGCCGCGCGAGCTCGTCGTACAGCGGGGCGCGGTCGAGCAGGTGGAGCCGCGCCTGGAGGTAATCGGCGTCGCGCTGGGCGCGGACGAGGCCGATCTGGTTGGCGGTCGCCGACGGGCCGCTTTGGCTGACCGCCTTTTCGCGCGCGAGCTGCTGGGCGACGCTGTCGCGCTGCGCCACGAGCGCCACGGTCGCCGGGTTCGACTCGCCGCGCAGCCGCAGGACGGCGATCTCGCCGTCGAGGGTATCGAGCTGGCGCGTCAGCCGGTAGGTGGTGGCGTCCCCCGCCGCCGCGGCCGCCGGCGGCTTGATCGTCGTCGCCGACTGCGTCATCGCCGTCGCCTGCGCCTGATAGTCGAGGCCGCCGTGCGGCGTGTCGATGGCAATCTGGTTGGCGGTGACGAACTTTGCCCGCGCCGCTTCGGCGGCGTGGACGACCGCCAGCGCGCGGGTCGCCTGCGTTCGGTTCCACGCCGAGGCACGGCGTGCGGCGGCGGCGCGGAGAACCTGGCTCTGGTCGATGTAGGCGCTGCGGATCACCGCGACGATCTGCTTGGCGGCATCGAGCGAACTCGAGCTGTAGTAGATTTCGAGAATCGAGCTGTCCTCGAGCTCGCGGACGGCAATGTTGCGCGCGAGCTGAGTCGCCGCCCACGCAGTGACGTCGCCTACGCCGTCGGTTTGCGCCTGCCATTCGCCGATCACCTGCGGGTTATCGGGCCAACCCAGCCGGCGCACGACATCGCGCGTCACCGCGTCGTCGGCGACGAGCCGCATCTCGGTCGCGATATAGCCCTCCGCCATGCCGCGCCGCAGCTGCGAATACTGGTTCGGGTCGGTATTGTCGATGTTGAGCATGACCCGCGCCTTAGCCGAGTACTGCTTGGGCAGCGCCGAGGCGAGGGCAAAGGCGATCGCCGCCGCGACAAGGACCATCAGCGCGATCCGCGGCCACGCCGCGCGCAGTGTCGCCCACAGCTGCGCCAGGCTCATCGCCGCGCAGTCCGCTGGTCAGGACGTCCGGTCACCATCGGGCTCACCTTATCGCCGATTGCGCCGCCGGTCTCCAGGATTCACCGCCGCTGTCAACGGCCGATCAGGCGGCGTGCCTGCGCATCGGCGACGGCGTCGGTCGTCTGCCCGGTCGCGTCGGCTTCGGCAAAGATCGCGGCGAGGCGCGGCTCGATCGCGGCGATGCGCGTGGCGACCGCGGCGGCGTCGCCCTGCCCGAGGTATTCGGCGACCACATTGATGATCCCGCCGGCGTTGATGACATAGTCGGGGGCATAAAGGATGCCGCGGGCCTTCAGCCGCGCGCCGTCGGTCGGGGTGGCGAGCTGATTGTTCGCCGCGCCGGCGACGACCGCGACGTCGAGCGCGGCGACCGTCGCCTCGTCGAGCCCGGCGCCGAGCGCGTTGGGGCTGAACACGTCGGCGGCGACGCGCGCGATCTCGGCGACGGCGACG
>CAHJWT010000020.1 GCA_903643075.1 Sphingomonadaceae bacterium
ACGGCGGCCTGAGCGCCGCGCGCGCGGTCGACGCGGCGCGCCCGCCGGTGTTCTGGAAGGAAAAGGCTGCCGTCGCAGCGCAGGTCGCGCGGTGGCGGACGGCGGCGATCCGTGGCGCGCTCGACCGCCTGCTCGAGGCCGAACGCGCGATCAAGCGCAGCGGCTCGGCGGGGGATATCGCGGTCGACCAGTTGCTGCTGAGCCTCGCGACGCAAGCGGCGCGGGGGTGAGGCGCGGTCATGTCGTTATTTCGCCAGGTGTCATCCCGGCGCCGGCCGGGATCCAGAACCTCGAACCTGCGAGTTGATGGGTCCCGGCCTACCCCGGGATGACACTCTAGCGCGCTATAGCCGCCCCACGTCCGGCCGCAGCGTCACGTGCCGCGCCTCGAGCAGGCGGATCAGCAGGTCGAGCTGGTCGAGGGTCGAGAACGACACCCCGATCGTCCCCGCCGGGGGATCGGTCACGACCAAGGTCACCGGCATCCCCAGCGCCTCGGCGAGTCTCGCTTCGAGCGCGGCGACGTCGGCATCGGGTTCGGATGCCGCCGGCCGCGCCTTGCCTTTGCCGACGCGTCCGCGGCCGCGGCGCATCAGCTCGATCTGGCGGACCGACAGGCCGTGCGCGACGATGTGGTCGGCGAGCGCAACGGGATCGTCGGTTCCGGCGAGCACCTTGCCGTGTCCCGGCGTCAGCCGCCCGTCGGCGACCATGTCGCGGACTGCCGGCGGCAGTTCGAGCAGCCGCACCAGATTGGCGACGTGGCTGCGCGCCTTGCCGACGATCCGCGCGAGGTTCTCCTGGGTATGGCCGAAGTCGTCCATCAGCCGGCGGAAGCCGTCGGCCTCCTCGATCGGGTTGAGGTCGGCGCGCTGGATGTTCTCGACCAGCGCGATCTCGAACGCCGCCGCCTCGTCGAGGTCGCGGATGACGACGGGCAGGTCGTGGAGCGCCGCCGCCGCCGCCGCGCGCCACCGCCGCTCGCCGGCAACGATCTCGTAGCGCCGCGGTCCGACCGGGCGGACGAGGATCGGCTGGAGGACGCCGCGTTCACGGACCGAGGCGATCAGCTCGTCCATCGCGGCCGGATCGAAATGCCGCCGCGGCTGGCGCGGGTTGGCGATGATGTCGGCGAGCGGCAGCGTCGTCCGCTCGGCCGCCGGCGCGACCTCGTCCATCAGCGCCGACAGGCCGCGGCCGAGTCCGCCGCGTTTCTCAGCCACGGGATTGCTCAGGCATCGACCAGTTCTCCAGCGAGCGACGACCGCTCTATAACTTCCTTGGCTAATTCAATATAAGACTGCGAACCTAAACAGCGTAGATCGTAGACCAGCGCCGGCACGCCGTGGCTCGGTGCCTCCGACAGCCGGACGTTGCGTGGAATCGCGGTGGCGAAAACCTGCGCGCCCATGACCGCGCGGACGTCGGCGACGACCTGCTCGGACAGCCGGTTGCGCTTGTCGGCCATGGTCAGGACGATGCCGAGCAGGCGCAGCCGCGGGTTGGGGCCGTCGCGGACGCGCTCGATCGTCGACAAAAGCTGGCTAAGTCCTTCCAGCGCGAAGAACTCCGTTTGCAGCGGGACGAGCACCGTCTCGGCCGCCACGAGGGCGTTGAGGGTCAGCAGCCCGAGCGACGGCGGACAGTCGGTCAGGACATAGTCGTACCGCCGCGCCGCCGCGACGGCGTCGGCGAGGCGGCGGTTGCGCCGGTCGAGCCCGACCAGTTCGACTTCGGCCCCGGCCAGCGCCGCGGTCGACGGGACGATGCTCAGCCCGGGCACCGCGGTCGCCATCGTCGCGTCGTCGAGCCCGACCTCGCCGAGAAGCACCTCGTAGATCGACGTTGTCCGCGCCCGCCGCTCGATGCCGAGCCCGGTCGACGCGTTGCCCTGCGCGTCCATGTCGAGGACGAGGACCGACTTGCCCGTCGCCGCCAGCGCGGTGGCGAGGTTGATCGCCGTCGTCGTCTTGCCGACGCCCCCCTTCTGGTTGGCGATCGCGATCCTCACCGCCGCCTCCGCACGTTGCCCGCGACGACGATACGCGCTTGCGGGTCGGTCCGGCTAGCGACGAGTTCGTGATCGAAGGTGAACGCGTCGCGCGCCGCCTCGATTTCCGCCTCGACGGTGCGGCCCTTGGGGAGCAGCCAGCGGCCGCCGTGGGCAAAGCGCTCGCCCCACCCGAACAGCTTGGCGAGCGGAGCACAGGCGCGGGCGGTCACGCGGTCGGCGGCGAGGGTCGGCACGTCCTCGATCCGGGCGTTGTGGATGACGACCTTCCCGCCGACGCCGAGCGCCTCGGCGGCAACAGCGAGGAAGGCGCACTTCTTCGCCGTCGCCTCGACGAGATGGACGCGCCCCGGTGCGAGCCGTGCGACGACCAGCGCCGGAAAGCCGGCCCCGCTGCCGAGGTCGAGCCATGTCGTCGTCTCGTCCGCTTCGGCCAATGCGACCAGTTGCGCGCTGTCGGCGAAGTGGCGCGTCCACACCTCGGGCAGGGTCGACGCGGCGACGAGGTTCATCCGTCCCTGCCATTCGGCGAGCAACGTGGTGTAGCGATCGAAGGCGGCGAGGTCGGCCGGCATCAGTCCGTAGGCGGCGGCAAACGCCGCGCGTGCGTCGGCCATCGGCGCGCCGGCGGTCACGCTGCGCGGCGAGCGTGCGCGAGGAGCGAGGTCAGCGCGCCCGGTGTCACCCCGGCAACCCGCACCGCCGCGCCGAACATCGCCGGGCGCGCCGCGTCGAGGCGTTCGGCCATCTCGGGTGAGACGCCGGGAATGCGGTCGAAGGCGATGCCGTCGGCCAGCCGCAGCGCTTCGTCGGCCCGGAACGCGGCGATCTCGCCCGCCTGGCGGGCGAGATAGACCCCATAACGGGCATCGACCGCGACGACGGCGGCCGTCGCCGGGTCGACCGCGGCGAGCTCGGGCCAGACCCGCGACGCGATCGTCCAGTCGACCGCCGGATGTGCCAGCCAATCACCGGCGCTACGGACGACGCCGTCCTGATTGACCGCCACGCCCCCGCGTGCGACCGCCGCCGGGGTCGCCGCCAGCGTGCCGAGCAACGTTCGCACCGCGTCGCGCTTCGCCTGGGCCGCGGCGAACCGCGCGGCGCGGTCGCGACCGACGACGCCGGCGTCGATGCCGCGCGGGGTCAGACGTTCGCCGGCGTTGTCGATGCGCAGGCTGAGGCGGAACTCGGCGCGCGAGGTGAACATGCGGTACGGCTCGCTGACCCCGAGCGTCGTCAGGTCGTCGATCATCACCCCGAGGTACGACGTCGCCCGATCGAGGTGGATCGGCTCGTCACCGCCGGCGAAGCGAGCGGCGTTGATCCCGGCGATCAGGCCCTGGCCAGCGGCTTCCTCGTAGCCGGTCGTGCCGTTGATCTGGCCAGCGAGGAACAGCCCGGGACGGCCGCGGACCATCAGCGCCGGCGTCAGCGCGCGCGGATCGACGTAGTCGTATTCAACGGCATAGCCCGGCTGGACGATCGATGCGCGCTCGAGGCCGGGAATGGTGGCGACCAGCGCCGCCTGCACCGGCGGCGGCAAGGCGGTCGAAATGCCGTTGGGGTAGATCGTCGCGTCGTCGAAACCCTCGGGCTCAAGGAAGATGTTGTGCCCGTCGCGGTCGCCGAAACGGACGACCTTGTCCTCGAGGCTGGGACAATAGCGCGGTCCGCGGCCGACCACGTCGCCGCCGTAGGTCGGCGTGTCGGCGAGGTGAGCGCGGACGATCGCATGGCTGGCCGCCGTCGTCCGCGTCATGCCGCATGCGAGGTGCGGGGGTGACGCCGCGACGGCTGCGTCCGACAGCGTGGTCGGGTCGGCATCGCCGAACTGGAGATCGAGCGATCCCCAGTCGATCGTCCGCCCGTCGAGGCGCGGCGGCGTCCCGGTCTTGAACCGGCCGCGCGGCAGCCCTAGCGCGGCGATCGCTGTCGCCAGCGCGGTCGCCGGAGCCTCGCCGACGCGGCCGCCGTGCGACGTCGCGCGGCCGTGATGAAGCGTTGCCGCGAGAAACGTTCCGGTCGTCACGACAACTGCCGCCGCGCGCAATCGACCGACAGTCGTCTCGACCCCGGTGACGTTCCGGCCGCTCGTCGTCAACCCGGTCACTTCGGCCGCGACGACGACGATATTGGCCTCTGCCGCGATCGCCGATGCCATCGCCGCGCGATACCGGCGGCGATCGACCTGAGCCCGCGGACCCTGCACCGCCGGTCCCTTGCTCCGGTTGAGCAGCCGGAACTGCAGTGCGGCAGCATCGCCGACCCGCCCGATCAACCCATCGAAGGCGTCGATCTCGCGGATGAGATGGCCCTTGCCGAGGCCGCCGATCGCTGGGTTACACGACAGCATACCGATATCGCCGGCTGAGCGCGACACTAATGCAACGCGCATTCCGATTCGTGCGCCCGCTGCGGCGGCTTCGCAGCCGGCGTGGCCACCCCCGACGACAATCACATCGTAGTGCTGCATCACCGCCCGCTATCGCAAGCTGGCACATCGGTCAAAATGTTCCACGTGGAACATCGTCGCATTTCGAATATATGTTCCACGTGGAACATTATTTGCCGATACAAAAGCGGGCGAAGATTCCGTCGAGAATATCGTCGCTCGACACGCGACCGACCAGGCGCGCGAGTGAATGGGTGGCAACGCGCAGTTCCTCGGCTGCGACGACCGCATCTCCAGCGCCGATGGCCGACTCGATGGCAACGACAGCATCGACGATCGCAGCGGCTTGCCAGCGATGGGCGACTAGGGGTGCCTCACCCGATGTCAGTGAACCAACTCTGGCGATCAGCTCCCGCTCGAGCATCTCGACGCCATCGCCGGTCATCGCCGAGAGATGCAAGGCGCCATCGCGCCAGCCTGCACCGCACGGGCCAAGATCGCTCTTGCCCTCGACCCAGATAGCGGACGGGACGGCCGGCTCGCTGCCCATCGCGATGACGAGATCGGCGCTCGCGGCGCGGGCCCTGCCGCGCCGGATCCCCTCGACCTCGAGGGCATCGTCGCTCTCCCGCAAACCGGCGGTGTCGATCAAGGTTACCGGCACCCCGGCAAGTACTACGCGGACCTCGATCGTATCGCGCGTCGTTCCCGGTAGAGGCGATACCATCGCCGCGTCGCGGCGAGCGAGAGCGTTGAGCAAGGTCGACTTGCCGGCGTTGACCGGCCCGGTGATCGCGACGACGATGCCGTCGCGCAGCCGCCCCGCCCGGTCGGCATCGGCGCGTGCGCTGGCGAGTTCGACCAGCAACGCCGACAATATGACTCGATCGGATGGTGTCAGATCAGGTGCGACATGGTCCTCGTCGGCGAAGTCGAGCGTCGCCTCGACATCGCTACGAACCCCGATCAACGCCGCCCGCCACGCGGCAACCCGCTCGGCAAGGCGGCTGCCGGTGCGGCTCAGCGCCGCCCGGCGCTGCGTCCCCGTCTCCGCGGCGACGAGATCGCCGAACGCCTCGACCTGGCCGAGATCGACCTTGCCGTTGTCGAACGCCCGGCGGGTGAAGGCCCCCGGCCCGGCGGCAGTGAGGCCGAGCCCGCCCAGCGCGGCGAGGACGCCGTCGACGACGGCAACTCCACCGTGAAGGTGGAGTTCGACGAGATCGTCGCCGGTCACGCTCGCCGGCGCGGGAAAGACGACCGCGAGCGCGTCGTCGAGCGGATCGTGCGTCGTCGGCTCGACCAGTCGCACGCGGGTCATCCGCCGCGCAGCCGGCAGGTCGCCGGCGGTCAACGCACGCAGCGCGGCAATCGCTCGCGGGCCGGAAACACGGACGATGGCGATCGCGGCCGGCGGCGCGCCCGTTGCCAGGGCATAGATCGTCGGCGTGGGACGTTCTGGTGCCGCCGGCGAAGCGACGCCATAGGGCGAGCCATCACCGATCGGCGCACGCATCAGGCAGTCGCCGCTGACCAACCGTGCCGATGATATCTGCTCCGGCGCCGCGCGAGGTCAGTCACTCGTGGTTCGCGCCACATTGAACATCGCTTGGCGCCACGTCTCGAATCCCTCGCTGATGCCGGGCAGCCACGCGCGGGTCATCCGCTCGAAGTCGGCGGGCCCGATGCCGTCGGTAACGAAGGAGCGCATCTTGTCGAGATAGAGGTCGTGGAGCGGGGTCAGGTCGGGCAGTCCGAAGAAGGCGCGCGCCTCGGCCGGGGTGCAATCGATATCGAAGGTGATCTTCATCGCCGCCTCCTGCATCCGATCGCGCCGGTGTAGCGTTCAATCGCCGCCTCGCCAACTGGAGCCGCCGCATGACCGACCACGCTATCCGCATCAACGCGACCGGCGGCCCCGACGCGATGCGTTTCGAGACGATCGAGGTCGGCGAACCCGCCCGCGGCGAGGTCCGCATCCGCCACACCGCGATCGGCGTCAACTTTATCGATACCTATCACCGCAGCGGCCTCTATCCCCTGCCGCTGCCGGCCGGCCTCGGCTTCGAGGCGGTCGGGGTGATCGAGGCGCTCGGAGCCGAGGTGCTCGACTTCGCCATCGGCGACTGCGTCGCCTATTGCTGGGGCCCGGTCGGGGCCTATGCGACGGCGCGGACGATTGCCGCCGACCGGATCGTCGCCGTGCCCGACGCGGTATCGGACGAGGTCGCCGCCGCCGTCCTGCTCAAGGGCTGCACGACCGAAAGCCTCGTCGACCGGTGCGCCAAGGTCGAGGCGGGACAGACCGTCCTCGTCCATGCCGCCGCTGGCGGGACGGGCCGGCTCCTCGTCCAGTGGCTGCGCGATGCCGGCGCACGCGTGATCGCGACCGTCGGATCGGCGGCGAAGGCCGAGATCGCGCGAGACGCGGGAGCCGACGACGTCATCCTCTACCGCGAGGCCGACGTCGCCGCGGCGGTCGCCGAGTTGACCGACGGGGTCGGCGTCGACGTCGTCATCGACGGCGTCGGCCGCGATACCTGGGCCGCGTCGCTCGCATCGCTGAAGCGACGCGGGCTGATGGTGTCGTTCGGTAACGCCAGCGGGCCGGTAACCGGGGTCGACCTCGGCATCCTCAGCCGCTCGGGATCGCTCTATGTCACCCGGCCGACGATGATGGATTATTATCTGACGGCAGACGAACGCCGCGCGGGGGCGGCGGCGCTGTGGCAGCGGGTGGTCGAGGATCGGCTGAACGTTGCGATTGGCCAAGCGTTTGCCTTGGCCGATGCGGCCGAGGCGCATCGCGCGCTCGAAGGACGAGAAACGACGGGGTCGACGATCCTGCTGCCGTAGCGGCGCCGCGGCAAAGCCGCGGCTGGCGTCGGACGGGTTCGGCCGAGAAAGACTCCGCCGCCCCGCCGCCGGACCTTCGGCAAGTCGGCCGTAGGGTGCGAATGCTGACGAGCATTCGTACCGTTACGGCACGCCGCGTTCGGCTAATGATTCATCGCGTCGAAGAAGTCCTCGTTCGACTTGGAATCCTTCATCTTGTCGAGGAGGAACTCCATCGCGTCGATCGTCCCCATCTGCATCAGGATGCGGCGCAGCACCCACATCTTCGACAGCGTGTTCTTGTCGACCAGTAGCTCCTCCTTGCGGGTGCCGCTCTTGCCGATGTCGATCGCGGGGAAGACGCGCTTGTCGGCGATCTTGCGGTCGAGGACGATCTCGGCGTTGCCGGTACCCTTGAACTCCTCGAAGATGACCTCGTCCATCCGGCTGCCGGTGTCGATCAGCGCCGTCGAGATGATCGTCAGCGAGCCACCTTCCTCGATGTTGCGCGCCGCGCCGAAGAAGCGCTTCGGCCGCTGGAGCGCGTTGGCGTCGACGCCGCCGGTCAACACTTTGCCGCTCGACGGGACGACGGTGTTGTAGGCGCGCCCGAGCCGGGTAATGTTGTCGAGCAGGATGACGACGTCGCGTTTGTGCTCGACCAGTCGCTTGGCCTTTTCGATAACCATTTCAGCGACTTGGACATGGCGGGTGGCGGGTTCGTCGAAGGTCGAGCTGATCACCTCGCCCTTGACCGTCCGCTGCATGTCGGTGACTTCCTCGGGCCGCTCGTCGATCAGCAGGACGATCAGATAGACCTCGGGGTGATTGGCCGAGATCGACCGGGCGATGTTCTGCATCATGATCGTCTTGCCGACGCGGGGCGGCGCAACGATCAGGCAGCGCTGGCCCTTGCCGAGGGGCACGACGATGTCGATCACCCGGCTCGACTTGTCCTTGATCGTCGGATCGAGGGTGTCGAGGCGCAGCTTCTCGTCGGGATAGAGCGGCGTCAGGTTGTCGAAGTTAGTCCGGTGGCGGACGACATCGGGTTCGTCGAAGTTGATCGCGGTCAGCTTGGTCAGCGCGAAATAACGCTCGCCGTCCTTCGGCGCGCGGACCTCGCCCTCGAGCGTGTCGCCGGTGCGGACGCCGAACTTCCGCACCTGGTTCGGCGAGACGTAGATGTCGTCGGGGCCGGCGAGGTAATTGGATTCGGGCGAACGCAGAAAGCCGAAGCCGTCGTTCATCACCTCGATCGTGCCGGCCCCCATGATCGTCGTGCCGTTGTCGGCCTCGGTCTTGAGGATGGCGAACAGGATGTCCTGCTTGCGGAGAGTCGAGGCATTCTCAACCCCCAACGCCTCGGCCATGACGACCAGCTCGGCGGGGGTCTTCTTCTTCAAATCATTGAGATGCATGTGGGTTCTTCGTGATGGTCACGCACTGTCGCAGTGGGGAACGGCGATGGCGGACATGGAGCACGGCTCGCCAGGATGGCGGCGCTGCCAATCAAAGTAGGGAGGTCGCGCCCGCCGGTCAAGCGGGCGCGCGGAGACGTCAGCTCTTCGGCGCGGTCCCCTTGGTCGACGGATTGGCGGCGATGACCTTGGGCTTCTTCGCCTTGGGCTTGCGCGCTTCCTTGTTCGATTTCTGCTCCGCCATGTCACTCTCCCTCAGAAAGGTTTGACCACCACCAGCACGACGATGACCAGTGTCGCCAATGCCGGCACTTCGTTCAAGAGGCGAAGCGTGCGATTGGCGTAAGGCCGGACCCCGCGGGCGAACTTGCTCGCCGCGCCCGACGCCCAGCCGTGATAGCCCGACAGCAGGACGACGACGGCGATCTTGGCGTGGAGCCAGCCGGCGCCGGCGAAACCGTAGCTCGTCGCGAGGCTGAGGCCGAGCAGCCATACCGCGACGATCCCCGGCGTCAGGATGATCCGCTTGAGGCGCGCCTCGCGGTCGATCCACTTGGCGTCGCCGGGCGAGCCGACCGGCTCCTCCATATGATAGACGAGGAAGCGCGGCAGCATGAACAGCCCCGCCATCCAGAAGATAACCGCGACGACGTGCGCCGCCTGCACCCACGGGTACGCGCTCCCGAGCCAGCCGGTCACGCCGCCTCTCCGCGGACCATCGCCAGCAGCTCCTCGACATGCGCGATCGGCGTGTCCTGGAGGATGCCATGACCGAGGTTGAGGACGTGCGGCCGCTCGTCGAACGCCGCGCGGACGCGGGCGACGCTCACCCGCAGCGCGTCGCCGCCGGCCCACAGCGCGAGCGGATCGATATTGCCCTGGACCGGCATCCCCAGCGGCAGCATCGCGTCCGCCCAGCCCGGGTCGACCGTCTCGTCCAATCCGACCGCGTCGATCCCGGTCTCGGCGGCATAGGCGGCGAGCTTCGCTCCCGCGCCTTTGGGGAAGCCGATGATCGGCACGCCCGGGTGGCGGACCATCAGGCGGCCGACGATGGCGGCGGTCGGCGCGATCACCCAGCGCTCGAACTCGGCCGGGGCGAGGCTGCCGGCCCAGCTGTCGAACAGCTGGACCGTCTGCGCGCCGGCGTCGATCTGGCCAGCGAGATAGTCGACGGTGACGGCGACGATCCGGTCGATCAGCGCCTGGAAGGCGTGCGGGTCGCGATACGCCAGCCGCCGCGCCTCGCCCTGGTCCTTGCTCCCCTGGCCGGCGACCATATAGGTCGCGACGGTCCACGGGCTCCCGGCGAAGCCGATCAGCGCGGTGTCGGGATCGAGCTCGGCGGCGACGCGTCGTACGGTTTCGTAGATCGGTGCCAGCCGTTCGGGCGCGGGGGTCAACGCCTCCCACCCGCCGTCGGCCAGCGGCGGCGCGAGCCGCGGCCCCTCGCCGACGCCGAAGCTGAGGTCCATCCCCATCGCGTACGGCACGATCAGGATGTCGGAGAACAGGATCGCCGCGTCGAGGCCGAAGCGGCGGAGCGGCTGGAGGGTGATCTCGGCCGCCGCGGCGCTGTCGTAAACGAGCGCGAGGAACCCGCCCTTCTCCGCGCGTAGTTCGCGGTATTCGGGAAGGTAGCGCCCCGCCTGGCGCATCAGCCAGACCGGCGGCGGGTCGAGGCGTTCGCCGCCGAGGACGGTGAGAAGCGGCGCAGTCACGATCGAGGAACCATTGTGGCACCGAACCGTGTCGCCGGGGCGGCGTCAACCCCCGGCGGCGACAACACGGGCGCACGGCGCGCCGACTTCTTCCTTTCGATTCAAATAGAATCTTAGGAGCGTAGTAGTGCTGTGAATCATGGGCGATCGCCGCTTGTCCCCCGCCACGGCCGGCGGCGCTGGCGGCCCACGCATCCGACCGATCGCGAGTCGCGGCACTTATCCCCGTTGTTCACCGCGACGCCGATCGCGCCATCCCCCTGTGGACGCGGTGGGGGCGGCGAGCGCGAGCCGCGCCGCTTGCCCGTCGTCCGGCCACCGGCTAGGCGTCGCCGCACGGGTTATCCCCAGACTTGAGGCAAGCTGAAATAATTTCGTCATGGCACGGCTGCATCTCCACCTCGTGTCCGACTCGACCGGCGAGACGCTCGAATCGATCGTCAAAGCGGGACTCGGCCGGTTCGAGGGAGCCGACACGATCAAGCACTTCTGGCCGATGGTCCGGTCGGAGGGGCACCTCGACCGCGTCGTCGAGGAGATCGCCAAGCGGCCGGGACTCGTCCTCTACACGTTGATCAACGGCTCGGTGCGCGACCGGCTCGAACACCGCTGCGCCGCGCTCGGGCTGCCGTCGGTGTCGGTGCTTGATCCGATCATCGGCGCCTTGACCGACTTCCTCGGCCAGGCGGCGGTGACCCGGCCGGGGCGCCAACACGTGATGGACGCGGCGTACTTCCAGCGGGTCGACGCGATCAACTTCACCATGGCGCACGACGACGGCGCCGGGGCCGAGAACTGGGAGGAGGCCGACGTCGTCCTCGCCGGCGTGTCGCGGTCGTCGAAGACGCCGACGTCGATCTATCTCGCCAACCGCGGCTACAAGACGGCGAACATCCCGCTTGTGCCGCAGTCGCCGCCGCCGCCGTCGCTATTCCGACTGCAGCACCCGGTCGTCGTCGGGCTGACGACATCGCCTGACCGGCTGATCGCGATCCGCCGCAACCGCCTGCTGACGCTCGGCCAGACCGCCGACACCGCGTACGTCGAAAGCGCGAGCGTCGCCGCCGAGGTCGCCTTCGCGCGGCGGCTGTTCGCCGACCACGACGTGCCGGTGATCGACGTGACGCGGCGGTCGATCGAGGAGACGGCGGCGGCGGTGATCAACCTCGTCCAGGCGCGCGACGAGGCCGGCGGCGACGCGGTCGGCGATGCTGATAAGGGATGACGCGCATCGGCGTACCCTCCCCTGCAGGGGAGGGTAGGCGATGATCACGCTTGCCAGCCAGAGCGCCGCCCGCGCCGCGATGCTGACCGCGGCGGGCATCGCCTTCACCGCCGTGTTGGCGCACGTCGACGAGGAGGGCATCGCCGACGGGCTGGCCGGCGAGCCGGCCGCACGGGTCGCCGACGCGCTCGCCGAGGTCAAGGCGATCAAGGTCAGCCGCCGCGTTGGCGGGCTGGTGCTCGGCGCCGATTCGATTGCCGTCACCGCCGACGGGCGGTTCCTCGCCAAGCCGGGCACCCGCGATGCGGCCACGACACAGCTCGCCGGACTCGCCGGGACGACGCACCGGCTGGTCTCGGCGGCGGTGATTGCCGAGGGCGGCGTCCCGGTGTGGCGCGCCGCCGGCGAGGCGCGGCTAAGGATGCGATTGCTGTCGGACGCGTTCATCGCGGGCTATCTCGATGCCGAGGGCGACGCCGTCCTCGGCTGCGTCGGCACCTACCGGATCGAGGGTCGCGGCGCGCAGCTGTTTACCCGCGTCGACGGCGACCACTTCGTCATTCGCGGCCTGCCGCTGCTCGCGGTGCTCGATTACTTGCGCGTTCGTGGGGAAATCGCGGCGTGAGGTCCGCCGGGGTCATCGGCTGGCCGGTCGCGCATTCGAAGTCGCCGCTGATCCACCGCTTCTGGCTGGCGAAGCTCGGGCTCGACGGCGACTATGGCCGCTTTCCGGTCATGCCGGAGCACCTCGGTGCCGCACTGCGCGCGCTGCCGGCGCTGGGCCTTGCCGGGGTCAACGTCACCGTGCCGCACAAGGTCGCGGCGCTGGCCCATCTCGACCGCGTCGATCCGCTCGCTGCGAGCGTTGGCGCGGTCAACACCGTGATGGTCGAGGACGGAAGGCTGGTCGGCTACAACACCGATGTCGCGGGCATCAACGACGCCTTGCGCCAACAGCTCGCCGACCTGTCGCAGGAGCCGAAGACGATCCTGTATAAGCTGATCGGCACCGGCGGTGCGGCACGGGCGGCGGCTGAAGCCTTGTCGGGATGCGAGGTCGCGGTCTATGGCCGCGACCCGGTCAAGGCTGCCGAGCTGGTCGACAGCTTCGGTCTCGGCGGCGAATCCGCCTACGGCTTAAGCCGCGACATCGCCGAGCTGGCGGCGCTCGGCCCGCCGGATGAACCCGTCGGCGACCGCTCGTCGTCGCGATTTCCGCAGGTCGTCATCAACGCTACGTCGCTGGGCATGACCGGCATGCCGCCGCTGACCATCGACCTGGCCTTCTTCCCGGACGACACCATCGTCTTCGACATGGTCTACGCCCCCCTCGAAACCTCCCTCCTCGCCGCTGCCCGTGCGCGCGGGCTGCGGACGGTCGACGGCCTCGCCATGTTGATTGGCCAGGCGGCGGCGGCGTTCGCACTGTTCTTCGGTGCCGCCGCGCCGCGGGTGCACGACGCCGAGTTGCGCGCGCTCCTGATTGGCAAGTGACTGATATGTCTACTCTGTTCTGTAGGATACCGGCATCCTCGGCCAAGGCGCGAAAAGGCGTCGTGGGCGCTTACTTCGCTTACTTGTTCATCTTCGCGGTATGATCGTCGTCGGCCTGACCGGGTCGATCGGCATGGGCAAGTCGACCGTCGCCGCGATGTTCCGGCGGCTGCGCGTGCCGGTGTTCGACGCCGATGCCGCCGTCCATGCGCTTCAGGCCCCCGGTGGCGCGGCGCTGGCGGCGATCGCTGCCGCCTTTCCGGGCGTCGTCGCCGGCGGTGTGCTCGACCGCCAGGCACTAGGCGCGGCGGTGTTCGGCGACGACGCGGTGCTCAAGCGGCTCGAAGCGATCGTCCACCCGCTCGTCGCTGCCGCCCGCACGGCATTCCTCCGCCGCTACCGGCGAGCACCGGTCGTCGTCCTCGACATCCCGCTGCTCTTCGAGGCGGGGGGAGCCGAGGCGTGCGACGTCGTCGCCGTCGTCTCGGCGCGCGCTGCGGTCCAGCGCGCGCGCGTCCTCGCCAGGCCGGGAATGACCGCCGCCAAGCTCGACGCCATCCTCGCCCGCCAGGTCCCCGACGCGGTCAAGCGCGCCCGCGCCGACGTCGTCATCCCGACGGGCGGCACCCGCGCCGCCACCTTCCGCGCCGTCCGCGCGCTTGTCACCGCGCTGCGCGACGCTAGATAGGCGGCCATGCGCGAGATCGTCTGGGACACCGAGACCACTGGCATCATGCCCGGCGACGGCCACCGCATCGTCGAGATCGGGGCGATCGAGCTCCATGGCCGCGTCGCGACCGGGCGCAGCTTCCACACTTATATCGATCCGTGCCGGATGATGCCGAAGGACGCCGAGGGGGTCCACGGCCTGACGACCGCGTTCCTCACCGGCCAGCCGGTGTTCGAGGCGGTAATCGACGACTTCCTCGCCTTTATCGCCGACGCGCCGCTCGTCGCGCACAACGCTGCGTTCGACATGGAATTCCTCAACTGGGAGCTGCGCCGCGCGCGGATGCCGGTCATCCCGACGCATCGGATGGTCTGCACCCTCGAGCTTTCGCGCAAGAAGCACCCCGGCGCGAAGCATACGCTCGACGCGCTGTGCAACCGCTATGGGATCGACCTGTCGGCGCGGAGCAAGCACGGCGCGCTGATCGACGCCGAGCTGCTCGCGCGGGTCTATGTCGAACTCGTCGGCGGCCGCCAGATTGGCTTCGACCTCGCGCCGACGGCGGCCGCCGAGGCGACGATCGTCGTCGACCGCGCCTATCGCGCGCCGCGGGCGCACGCCGCATCGGCCGACGAGCTCGCGCGCCATGCCGCCTTTATTGCCGGACTGACCGATCCGGTCTGGCTGTCCTGAACCCGCCAATTCCCACCGCCGGCGCGTTGATTGACGCTATCCGGCGACGCGCCTAGAGCGACCGCCCATTCCCCAGGAGACAAGCGATGGACATCCGCGTTTCGGGCCACCAGGTCGACGCCGGAGCGGCCTTCCGCGAGCATGTCCGGACGCGTTTGACGGCAATCGCCGACAAGTATTTCAGCCGCGCGATCGGGGCCAACGTCACCCTCAGCCCCGGTCCCCACGGCGACTTCGTCGCCGACATCGTCATGCACGTGATGACCGACCTGATCCTCAAGGGCTCGGGCCGCGCGTCGGAGGCGCACCCCGCGTTCGACGCCGCCGCCGACCGGATCGAGAAGCAGCTACGTCGCTACATGCGCCGGCTGAAGGACCGCCACGGCCCGAGCAGCGCGCGGGCCGACGCGGCCGAGATCGACAACGCCGCTTATACGATTTTTGCCGCCCCGGTCGACGACGAGCCTGCCGACAACCCGCCGGTCATCGCCGAGACGCGCGTCGACATCCCCGACGCGAGCGTCAGCGACGCGGTGATGATGCTCGACCTCAGGAACACGACTGCGCTCCTCTTCCGCAACACGCGGTCGGGGGTGCACAACATGGTCTACCGGCGCGAGGACGGCAGTATCGGCTGGGTCGAGCCGCGGGCGTGATCGGTGCCGCCCTCGGCGACCTGATCGCCCCGGCCGGCGTCGTGTTCGGCGCGGCCGGGGCGAACAAGCGGGCGGTCCTCGAAGCATTGTCGGCGCGTGCGGCGACGCTCGCGCGGCGCGATCCCGGCGACGTGGCGCGGGTCATTCTCGAGCGCGAGGCGCTCGGCTCGACCGGGTTTGGCGCGGGGACCGCGATCCCGCACGGCCGCCTCGCCGATCTCGGCGGCATCGTCGCCGTCGCCGCGCGCCTGGCGACGCCGGTCGACTATGCTGCGCTCGACGGGCTCCCGGTTGACCTCGTCGTCCTGATGCTCGCGCCGGCCGGGGCCGGCGCGGAGCACCTGAAGGCGCTCGCCCGGATCAGCCGGGCGCTGCGCGACGCTGCCTTTTGCACCAAGCTGCGCGGCGCGCAATCGGCCGACGCGATGTACGCGATCCTCGCCGGCGACGTCGGCCGCGAGGCCGCCTGAGCGAGCCGCGCCTCGCGACCCGCGTGTGGGTCGGTGCTCTCAGCCGCCGGGTCCATGCCGCCGGCGACTTCGCGACGGTGCTTCACCGTGGCGACGACGTCGCCGGCAGCGTCGTCATCGTCCACCGCGACCGGGCGGGTGCGCGTCGAGCCCTGGCGCGCGTCGTCGGGGCAGACCAGACGTACGAATGGCGCGTCGGCGCAAGCGGCGACTCGGTCGACGACTGGGTCGCGCGGCAAGGTCGTTACGATCCCGACCTGTGGGTGATCGAACTGGACACCCCTGATCTCGCACGGTTCATCGACGAAACAATCGTCTGACCTTGCTTAGACCGGTGCGTCACGTCACCCGGCGTCCCTTCGATGCCGGGACCGTGGGCGGGGCCGGCGATCATCAGCCCAAGCGGACCGAACCGGGTTCAGCCCAGCGACGCGCGATCATGAGGATTGCGCCGAGCGGACCCGGGGACGCCGTGGGTGAGAAGCGGATGAATGACCTCGAGGTTCCACCGGATCGCGTTTCCCGCGCTCGTTGCCGTGATCGGTACGATGCTGACCGCCGCGGGCGAACTGCCGATGGCGGTTTCCGCCGCCGGCCGGATAGCCGCCGCGCCTGACCCGGCCCGACCGGACACCACCGACCTCGCGGCGATCGCCGACGACGATGCCGTCGTCGCCCCCCGCCCGGCGCAACTGACTGCCCTCGTCGCCCAGACGGTCGACGCCGCCCCGACCGCCTACGGCGACCGCGAGTGCCTCGCCCGCGCGGTCTACTTCGAGGCGCGCGGCGAGCCGCTCGAGGGCCAGCTCGCGGTCGCGCAGGTCATCCTCAATCGCGTCGCCTCGGGGCGTTTCGCCGACACCGTCTGCGCCGTCGTCAATCAGCGCGGCCAGTTCAGCTTCGACCGGTCGCGTACCCCCGCCGACGGTCGCGACTGGCGGATCGCCAAGGCGATCGCCGCGATCGCCGCGACCGCCGGCTGGGACGCCGTCGCACCGCGGGCGACCGCGTTTCATGCCGTCCGCGTCGCGGCGAGCTGGACGGCGATGCGCAAGGTCGGGACGATCGGCAACCACATCTTCTACCGGTAGGGCGGAGGGGCTTTCGTTCTTGCCCTGTTCTGCTAGCCTGCACCGATGGCGACGTCACCGCTCGAAGTCTCGACCGCGCAGGATGTCGCGCGCGGCGTCTCCCGCCTGCTCTGGCGCGCCGGCATCGCACCGCTGACCGAAGTGCCGCTCGGCAACGGCCGCCGGGCCGACGTCGTCGGGCTGGGCAACGACGGCCGGATCACGCTGGTCGAGATCAAGGTATCGCTCGCCGACCTGCGCGGCGACGCCAAGTGGCCCGAGTATCTCGATTATTGCGACCGCTATTTCTGGGCAGTCCCGACCGGCTTTCCGCAGGCCCCGTTCGCCGCCGACTGGTTCCAGCCCGACCGAGCGGGGCTGATCGTCGCCGACCGCTGGGATGCCGCCGAGATCCGTCCCGCCGCATGGGTGCCGCTCGCGGCGGCGCGGCGCAAGGCCGAGACGCTGCGCTTCGCCC
>CAHJWT010000021.1 GCA_903643075.1 Sphingomonadaceae bacterium
TCGCAGCGTTCGGCGCGCTCGCGCTGCCGCGGTCGGTCGCGCGGATCGCCGACGCGGCGGGGGTCGAAACCGGTGGTGTTGCTGGATCGGTGCGGGTCCAGGCGCTGGCGTTGCTCGCGCTTGCCGTCATCCGCGTCTGGCTAGGCGACGACAGCCCCGATCTCGCCGCGACGATGAAGGAACTCGATGTCCGGCTGGCGCAGGCGGAGACGTGGGCGCGGCGGCTGCCATACCGCCCGCCGCCGATCGGCGCTACGCCGTCCGCCGCGCCGGCAGCGGCTGCTGCAGCGCTTCGACCAGCGGACGATCCTCCGGCGGGATAAGTCCGGTCAGCACCGTCCAGAACCCGGTCACCGCGGTCTGCCCGGCGTGGCCGTAGGCGCGGGTGACGCCGTCGCGCAGGCATTCGAACAGTTCGGTCTCAAGCGTCGCCCCAGCCGGGGTCAGGCTGAGCATCCGCTGGCGCCGGTCGCGGGTGCCGACCGCCTGGACCACTAGTCCGCGTTCCTGGAGATCGCCGAGGACGCGGCTGAGCGACTGCTTGGTGATGTTGAGGAGTGCGAGGAGGTCGCCGATCGGCATTCCCGGCCGCCGGGCGATGAAATAGAGCGCGCGGTGGTGGGCCCGGCCAAGCCCCTGCGTCGCGAGGTGGACGTCGGCGCCTTTGACCATGTTGCTGTAGCCGAAGTAGAGGAGTTCTATCCCGCGACGAATTTCGGCTTCGCGAAGGAATTGGGCCGAGGCGCCGACCGGCAGGCGATGGAGCGAATTTACGTCAGCCATGTTGACGCATATGCCACATTATGTTACGTACGGCAACCATTCAACGTAATTTTATACGATGGGATTGACGATGGCGTTGCTCGATCCAACGTTCGACGATCGCGACGGGCAGATCTGGTTCGACGGTCGGCTGGTGCCGTGGCGCGACGCGCGGGTTCACGTCCTCACCCACGCGCTCCACTATGCTAGCTCGGTGTTCGAGGGGATGCGGTGCTATGATGGCACGGTCTTCGCGCTGTCGCAGCACAGTCAGCGCCTGATCGATTCGGCGAAGATCCTCGGCTTCGACCTGCCGTGGTCGCGCGATCAGCTCGACGAGGCGATCAACGCCACCGTCGCCGCGAACGGCCTCACCGACTGCTATGTCCGCCCGATCGCGTGGCGCGGGTCGGAGCAGATGGGCGTCGCGGCGCAGAAGACGAAGCCGCACGTCGCCGTCGCGGTCTGGGAATGGGGGGCCTATTTCGGCGACGAGGCGCTGGCCAAGGGGCTGCGGCTCAACATCGCCAAGTGGCGCCGCCCGGCCCCGTACACCGCACCGACCAAGTCCAAGGCGGCCGGGCTCTACATGATCTGCACCCTGTCCAAGCACGCCGCCGCCGACGCCGGCTACGACGACGCGCTGATGCTCGACTGGCGCGGCCAAGTCGCCGAGGCGACGGGGGCGAACATCTTCTTCCTGAAGGACGGGGTGCTCCATACCCCGACACCCGACTGCTTCCTCGACGGCATCACCCGGCGGACGGTGATCGGCCTGGCGCGAGCGCGCGGCATCGAAGTCGTCGAGCGGGCGATCTGGCCCGAGGAGATGGAGGGGTTCGAGCAGGCGTTCCTCACCGGCAGCGCCGCCGAGGTCACGCCGCTCGCCGAGATCGGTCCGTGGCGATTCGATGTGGGCGCGCTGACCCGCGGCCTCGCCGCCGATTATCGCGACCATGTTCGTGGGCTCGGCCCGTCGCGCCTTTCGGGCGTCGGGTCGTTGCGGGTGGCGTAAGCGGCACGAATGCTGCTATGCAGCACCGGGTCAGGCAACCGGTTCATGTGTCCGCAATAATCGATGGGCATATCGGATCGGTCGCTGTCGCGGCACGTTGGGTGCTGGAGCTAAACGGATGATTTGTATGACGGCTCGCTCCCTCGCCCTCCTTGTCAGCGCGACCGTCACGCTCTGGGTCGTGCCGTCGGTCGGCACCCAGGGCATGGGGACGATCGGCGCCCGGGTCACGCATCCCGACGCAGTCTTGGTCGATACCGCGCCCGCCGACCGCATGGCCGCATCGGCCTTGCTGGCGCACGCCGACCGCGTCGCGGAGACCGCGCTCGGGCTGTGACCCGCTGGTTTGACCTCATCCGGCGTGGTGCGTAAACCCGCAGCCGCTGCGGTGATGCGGCGACGCGGTCGATGATTTCAGGGGATGCGATGTGACGCGGCGATGGCGAGCGGCGGCGGCGGTTATCGCCGTCCTCTCCGGCCTGTCCGCATCCGGCCAGAGCATCGATCCTCGCGTCCTCCAGCAGTTGCAGAGCCAGCTCGGGGCCGGAGCGAACGCCGCGCCGAACCAGCTCGATACCGCGCGCACAAGCGATCGTCTCGACACGGCAGCCGCCTCGGGCACCGGCGATGCCGCCAGCCTCCCGACAGGCCGCATCGACACCGACGAGGAGCAGGCTCTCCGCCGCGCCCAGTCGCGCCAGCAGCTCGATCGGCTCTACGCGCCGTCGCCGGTCGAACGCGAATACCGCGCGCGCCTGTCCGATCCGACGCTGCGCCAGTTCGGCTACGACCTCCTCCAGTCGGGTCAGCGCGGGACGCCGGGGAGCCTGACGGGCAGCGTCAGCGACGCGTACGTCGTTGGCGTCGGCGACGATCTCGTCGTTCAGTTCCAGGGGGCGACTAACGACAGCCGCACCGTCCGCGTCGACCGCGAAGGGCGGCTGGTCGTCGGCGCGCTGCCGCCGATCGCCGCCGCCGGCCGCTCGCTCGGGTCGGTCCGCCGCGAGCTCCAGGCGGCGACCAAGCGCACCCTGCTCGGCACCGAGGTGTTCGTCTCGCTCGGGTCGGTGCGCGCGATCACCGTCTTCGTCGGCGGCGAGGTCGACCGGCCGGGGCAGTACAACCTGACCTCGCTCGCCGACGTCGGCGCGGCGGTCGCGCTCGCCGGCGGCATCCGTCGCTCGGGGTCGCTCAGGAACGTCCGCGTCGTCCGCGCCGGCGGCGGGATCAGCGTCGACCTGTACGGGCTGGTCGGCATCGGCGCGCCCCCGGCGGTTCGCCTCCAGGATGGCGACCGCATCATCGTCCCCGTCATCGGCGATACCGTCGCGGTCGCCGGCGCGGTATCGCGGCCCGGCATCTACGAGGTCCGCCGCGGGACGAGCGTCGGCGCCGTCGTCGATTATGCCGGCGGGGCGCTGCGGCCGCGCGGCAATACCATCGCGATCAGCCGGATCGGCGCGGGCGGCGCGGAGACCTTCGTCCGCGCGGTCAGCCTCGCCAGCCGGATCGAGCCCGGCGACGCGATCCAGCTCGTCGGCGGCAGCGCCGGCGGCGCGACCGGCCGGGTGACGCTCCGCGGCTACGTCGAAAACCCCGGGCCGCGGCCGCTGGTCGCGACGCCGACGGTGCGCGACCTCGTCGGCGACGTTTCCGATCTCAGGTTCGATACCTATCTGCCGATGGCGATCCTGATCCGCCGCGATCTTGAGACCGCCGCGCGCGTCTTCCAGCCGGTCAGCCTGATGACGGCGCTGCGGTTGCGGCCGGGGATCGCGCTGCGCAGCGACGACCGGCTGTACGTCTTCAGCCGCACCGACGTCGCCTTCCTCAATTCGATTCCGGTACGGCGGATCGCGCTCGGCCAGCCCAACCCCTATCCCGAGTGCCGGTCGCTGGCGCGGCTCGAGGCGCTGGTCGGCGACACCAAGTCGGCTCGGTTCGACGTCGTCACGCGTGGGGCCTTCGTCGTCGATCGCGGCGGCCAGAACGACGTCGCCGTTGGCGGCAACCAGCGCAACGCCGCGCGCGGCGACGAGGGGCTACGCACCGGCAGCGACGCCCTCGCCGGACAGGGGCAGGTGCCGGGCCCGGGCGCCGCGCCGGGTCAGGGACAGGGTCTGGTGACCGCCTCCGACCGGTCGACACCGAGTTTTGGTGCCGATGGCACGCGGATCGCCGGGGGCGAGCCGGTCAGCCGCTGCCCGCTGGTGTTCGAGGAGGAACCCGAGCTCCTCCCCGTCCTGATCGAGAACGCAGTCGCGGTCGGCGGGGTCGTACGTGCTCCCGGAGCCTATCCGGTCGCCGGCAGCGTCAGCGCGCGCGACCTCGCCGCGGTGGCGCAGGGGGTCGTGCCGAACGTCCTCGGGCTGACGCTCGACGTGACCCACGGCGACCAGTTGCAGCGCGTCGCCGCCGCCGACGATATCGCGCTGACGTCGACGCGGGTGGCGGCGGGCGACGATCTGCGCTTCAACGGCGCGCAGCCACAGTTCGAGAATGGCGGCGTCCTGGTGACCGGCGAGGTGTCGCGCCCCGGCCTCTTTGCCATTCGCAAGGGTGAGCGCCTGTCCGAGCTCCTCCTTCGCGCCGGCGGCGTCACCTCGCTCAGCTATCCATACGGCGCGGTATTTACCCGGCGTTCGGTCAAGGAGGCGCAGCAGGAGGGCATCCGCCGGACGACGCGCGAGCTGACCAACGCCTTCCTCGCGGTGTCGGCGCGCAAGTCGGGCAGCACCGGCGGCGGTGATTCGACCGCTTCGGCGGCCGCGCTGATCGCCTCGCTTGGTTCGGTCGAGGCTCCCGGCCGCGTCGTAGTCGAATCCGACCCGCGTGTCCTCGCGCTGCGTCCCGATTTCGACGTCGTCCTCGAATCGGGTGACACGCTGTTCGTGCCGAAACGACCAAACTACGTCCTCGTCCTCGGCGACGTCAGCAACCCCGGCGCATTCCAGTTCAGCGTCGGCAAGACGGTCGCCGACTATATCGGCGAGACCGGCGGCACGTCGAAGACCGCCGACAAGCGCCGCATCTTCCTCGTCCTGCCCAACGGCACAGCGCAGCCGCTGCGCGATCTGAAGTCGATCAATGCAAAGGTCGTCGTCCCGCCGGGGAGCACGATCATCGTGCCCAAGGACATCGACCCGCTATTCACGCTCGACCTGATCAAGGACGTCGCCGGCATCGTCGGCACGCTGGTTTCGTCGGTCGCGACCGTCGGCATCCTCGCGACGCGGTAGCGGTCGCGGCGATGTTCCCGCTGCTCTGCGCGCTCGTCGCCGCCGCCGCGGCGGCGGTCATCGGCGTCGCGGCGCGACCGATCGGAACGGCGCTCGGTCTGCTCGACTATCCCGACGATCCCGGCGGCCGCAAGCTCCATGCCGAGGTGACGCCGCTGGTCGGTGGTCTCGCGGTGACACTGGCGGCGGTCGCCGCGACGGTCGCGACGATCGCGTTCGGCCCCAATCACGGCCCGGCGTTCGACCGCGATCTCGGCCGTCTGGCGCTGGCGGTCGCGGCGATGTTCCTGATCGGCGCAGCCGACGACCGCTTCGAGCTCAGCGTCCGCGCCCGCCTCGTCGTCGCGACCCTCGTCCTCGCTGCCGCGGTCAGCACCGTACCCGACTTCGGCCTCGCCTTCCTCCGCTTCGGTCGGGCATCGTCGATCGTCATGCTCGGCGATGGGGGGATCTGGTTTACCCTGCTCTGCCTCGTCGGGCTGCTCAACGCGGTCAACATGGCCGACGGCAAGAACGGCATCGTCATCGGCCTCGCGCTGATCTGGTCGGCGTTCCTGCTCGTCCACCTCCCGGCCAACATCGTGCCGGTGATGGCGGCCGTCGCGGCGGCGCTTGCCGTGTTGTTCGCCTTTAATCTCCGCGGGCGGCTGTTCCTCGGCGACGGTGGCAGCTACGCGGTCTCGGCGCTGTTCGGGTTGTTGGCGATCGACGCGTACAACCACGCCTTTGCCCGGATCGGAGCCGACGACGTCACGCTGCTGTTCGCCGTCCCCGTGTTCGACACGCTGCGGCTGCTGGTCACCCGCGTTGTTGAGCGCAAGTCGCCCTTCGCCGGCGGTCGCGACCACCTCCACCACTATCTCCACGCCCGGATCGGCTGGCCGCGCGGATTATACGTCTATCTCGCCCTTACCGCGGGCCCGATCGCGGGCGCGGCGGCCTGGCCGGGGACGGCGCTCGCGTGGCTGGCGACGACGGCGGTCGTTTACGCCGCCGTCCTCGTCTGGGCGCGCCGGTCGGCCGCCTGACGCTTGCCATCGCGCCCCGACCGCGTAGAAGCCGCGTGGGCGTGCTGCTGGGGCGTCGCCAAGCGGTAAGGCACCGGTTTTTGGTACCGGCATGCGCAGGTTCGAATCCTGCCGCCCCAGCCAAATTTTTGTAAGTCGTTGAAATGGCAGGCGAACCCCTTGTTGGCTGCGAGTGCTGCTCGTTATTGCGGCTACTCGCCGCCAGAAAGCGCTTCGGCCGGTGTCGTCCTCCCTCCTCTACATTTATCGCCGCGGCCATATTTTCTGGTGGCAGCGGGTCCACCGTTTGTTCCGGAACCGGTCAGTTCGTCTTAGAATGTCCCTGAAAACCGGTGACCGGCGTGAAGCGCAGGAGCGGGGCGCAGTCCTCGCGTCGCTCAAAATGAGGATAACGGCGATGCTGAACGAGCGGATCAAAGCTTCTGACGCGACACTGACCGAAGGCGAACTTCAGGCTATCGCTAAGACCGCCTACGGCGAGCTCCTCGGGCGCACATGCGACGACCAACGACGGTTCCCGCACCAAGCCGAACACCATAGCATGGCCAACCGGGCCTATGCCGACTTCTATCAGCGGCAGGCCGAGAACGGCGGCCAAGTCCCGTTACTCGACGGCGAAGAAGTGGCGCTGCGGTTTCGCGGCTGGCCGCAAGATCGGATCGATCGGTTTAGGAGGTCATCGACTTGGCCGTCGATGGCCACGAGTTTATCAAGACGCGCTTCATCGATCACCACCTTCGAGAAATTGGTTTCGAACCCAGCGACGCTCGCCGTAACATCGTCCGCCGGGCGCTGTATCCCGCCTATCGTGACGCGTGCCTCGAGGCCGAGCGAACGTTGCAGACGGCGATGGCAGGCTTGGGCGGTGCCGCGGCGGGGGCGACTTCCGCGCCGGCCGAGATCGTCCCAACCGACGTCGCGCCAGACGCCGCGCCGACTCCATCGTCGCCAACGGATTCGACTGCATTTCCGACTTCGTGCTGCAGGCGATAAGCGACCTGATGCACGATGAGGCGTGGGTTGCGAAGACTGGCCGGCAGGCGCGCAGCACGGTCGCCTTGTTCGAACTTCTGATTGGTAAGAAGCCATTTGCGGCGATCGTCCAAAGCGATCTATCCGCGTTCAACGCAAGATCCGCTACCTGCCGAAGCGCTATAGCATGAGCGATGCTGGAAGCCGAAAGATGGTGCTGGAAGCTGTCGCCGAAGGCGAGGCCCGCGCCACTGAGGCAGAGAAGTCGAGCAAAAAGGGACTACCGTCGCTGTCGAACCGCACGCTCAACCGACACTTGTCGTCGTTGAGTACGCTGCTGATCTGGGCGCGAGGGGATGGTCGGACTGTGCCCGCGTTATCGTTCAGTTCTCTACAAACCGTTGTTTCGAAGCGAAAGCGGGCGAGAAGCCAGTGCCCGGCCACGTCTATCCTAGACATTCAAAAGATGTTCGCCTTGCCGGTTTTCACGGGCTGTGAGCAGCACATCGGCGGAACAGGCCAGATTATCTTGCGGGCGCGGCGGACGCCCGGAAACGTCATCGTCCATGACGCCTTCTACTGGATACCGCTCCTCCTTTACTACACTGGTCTTCGTCGCGAGGAAGGCTGTAAGCTCAGCGTCGACGATATCCATGACGATGGCCCCATCCCATACGTCAACATCGATTTTACCGAATTTGGCGGCTTGAAGAACGATCACTCCGTGCGACCGGTGCCGCTTCACAGCGAGCTCCTGCGGCTGGGCTTCCTCAAATTCGTCAGGGAGTGTCGGCGACGAGGATACCGCGAACTTTTTCCCGAGCTTCGACCAACAAACGCAGTTCAGAATTACGGGGACGTTTATGGCAAGATTGTATGGCCGCACCTTAAGAGCTGGGGTGGCCTGACCACCGAAGCAACAACTCATGGTACGCGCCATCGGTTCTCGACCTCGCTCAAGGCGAAGAAAGTCTTTAGCGAGTTCCGCCGCGACCTCATGGGTCAAGCTGGACTGAACATTGCCGAGGAGCGGTATAGCGAGAACTCTGGCCTTGAGACGCTTCAAGCGGTGGTGGAAGAATTGCCGGCGGTGACCGCTCATCTACCAGCTGGCATCTTGAATCTGCCGCCTGCCGCCCGTCATCGTGAAAGCTACAGTTGAGGTTGCCGGCTCCGGCGAGGACGAGATGGTCGAATGGCTCACGCGGCACCTCGGGGTGCAGCACGGGTGCCAGGTCGATCAGCAGCAGCGTGACGACGTTCATCGATAAGGGCGATCGAGTCATTGCCTCTCCTTGGACGACGCGCACGACGACGGCCTCGGCGCGGGATGCGGCGGGGTCGGTCGTGCGACGGTTGGCGGTAGGTCTCAGCTAGCGGCGGCTACCCGAGACGGGGTCATCTCGGTCTGTCCGCGAGGTCGCGGGCGGTGTTGAGGAGACGTGCGGCTGCACGCATTGTTTTCCTCTCCTGCCTGCTCCTCGCTTCCACAGTCCTGAAAGCTTTCTTGCTGTGGATTTCGCGCCGTGCCCATCGGCCATGGCTTTTCCCGGGCTTCGAGCATGGTGCGGCCTTTCGTAGTTCTCTCGTTATTTGCGGTCGGCCGAGACTTCGGCGGAACAGATTTTCCTCCACCGGCCATTGCGGCACGATTCGCTTGCGCGTAACCTTCCCGTGCTCGCGGAGACGCGGGCCGAGGCGTGGAAACCTCGAGCATCAGGGCCGGTCGTGACCTCTCACGACCGGGTGGCGGACGCGCATGTCCAGAGCCACCCGGCTTAAAGGCGTTTGCGCCTGTCTGATGCCAGGTTTCCAACACCCGGTCACCGAGTGGCCGGCATCGCCTCGATCATCATCAGGGCGGTGCCGCCGGCTGTCTTATGCCGGCGTGGCCGCCCCCTGGGAGGGGATGTGTCGTGGCTCAACTCAAGCATGTAATCAGGATTATCGGCTCGCTCGCCACCGTCGTAGCGCTGGCGTCGGCCACGCCTGGCACCGGCCAGACCCTCCTCGACCAGTTCGTCCGCAAGGCTCTGCCCCACCCCGTCGCGCGGCCGGCGACGGCCATGCGTATGCCCGGGACGGCGCTGTTGCACGACACCCCCAATGTCGCCGGCATTACCCTCGGCATGTCGTTCGCGGACGTGACGACCGCGATGGCGGGCAAGCCGCTGGCGCTGGTCACGACCGAGAAGCTGCCGGTACGCGCGGAGCGCATCCGCGCCGCGGTCAACAGCCGGCTCGGCACGCCGGTCAAGCCGCGCAGCGACAGGGCAACCGACGAGGTCGCCAGGCTCGGCTATCGCAGCGCCGACGGCCAGACCCTGGCGGTGACGTTCGGCGACGGTGCGGCGGGCCGCGTCGTCACCGGCGTTCGCTATCACATCGACGCGGCGACCATCACGCGCGAGCGGTTCGTGGCGCAGCTCGCCGCACGCTATGGCCCGATCCCGGTCGAGTACGACAGCTCGTCCTATTGCACCTCGGGCGACCGCAAGTGCGACTGGATGGGTCAGCAAGACGAGCTGCCCGCGGTCACGGTCGACTGGGCGATCAACGCGTACAGCGTCAGCCTCACCGAGGGCAGCCGGACGCGGGCTGAGCGGCTTAAGCCGTTCGAGGCCGAGGTCCTCGGCCGCGCGCCGCAGACCGCCGCCGAGACCCGGGCGACGGCGTTCTGATGACGGCAGCGACCCGCCATCCCATCGGTGCCCAGTTGCGGCGAGGGTTCCTCCTGGCGATGCTCGCCGCCTTGGCGTCATGCGCGGCCAAGCCCGAAACCGTCCTCGAGGACACCCTTCGCGCGGTCGAGGACGGTCACTGCGACAAGTTCAGCGAGCGGTTTCCGGCCGCCACCCGCGCGATGATGGGCGCCAAGCTCGACCGCACCTGCGTGCAGGAGGCCGCGAAGCTGGCGGCCGAACCCGACGGCCAGCGCATCGCCGACGTCCGCATCCTGAGCCACACGGTCAACGGCGAGGTCGCAACGGTCACCGCCGAGGTCCACCATCGTAGCGGCGTGGTCAACAAGCCGCTTATCGCGCGGTTGGTCAAGGAAGACGGCGTGTGGCGGCTCGAGCCCGCCAAGTAGGCGCGGCGATCGTCCTTGCACTGGGATCGGCGTGGATCACACGGGTCGTCAACGTTCCCGACATGGTCGTCTTCGGCCTCGACACCGGCATCGACGTTCGCGTCTCGGCTCGCTCGTTGGCAGCCGCGAGCCGGTGATGTCGTGTTCCGGGCCTCGGGCGATGTGATCAGCGACGCCGTCCGCGCGAGGTCGGGATCGGCGGGACGGTTCAGTCATGTCGGCGTCGTCGTCACCATCACCGGCACGCCGATGGTCCTCGACGTCTCGCCGTTCGGCACCGGTCACGCCGGACTGCACACCATCGCGGCGTTCGTCGACGAGCAGGCGACGGTGCGCGTGCTGGTCATGCGGCCTCGGCAGCCGGTCGTTGTGAGGAAGCTCGACCGCTACGCGGCGGACATCGTCAGGCGTCGCGTGTCGTTCGACTATGCGTTCGACGCCAACGACGACAGCCGGCTGTACTGCTCCGAACTGGTCTACAAGGCTCTGCGTAAAGCCGGCGTCAGCTGGGCGGACGTGCAAACACAGCGGATGAACGTTCTGCTCACCGGCGACCGTGACGTGATCACGCCCGACGCGCTGGCTCATTCAGTGGCTCTGACGTCAGTGGCCGGGAGCGGCAGCGTGACGCCCCCTTGGCTACCGCGAAATACGCCTCGTCTTGAATGCTCGGTCAGGGTTGAACTAGTCAAATGGCCGTTACGCCAGACCCCGCCACGACCGATTTGCTTGGGCCTGCGCCTGCGACGCCCGCCTCTTCTTCTCGGCTTCTTGTTGCATCGCTAGAAGGTGGACAGCGCTACGGTCGCTCGCGCTGGGACCGGGATTTGGCGCGGGTGGGGATGGCCCCGTTGCCGTGGCTGGCGATTTGGCTTCATTCGCAGGCACGACCAGTACCGCCGGGGGTGCGCCGTCCGGTGCCGCCGGCGGCGACCACCATCCGATCTTCTCCCGCCACTGAAATGAGGTAACAGCTCGATGCCTTTAAACTTGTGGATCTTTACCCCACTTCCCGTGCAGCGCGAGCAGGTCGGGCGGCGCTGACTCGACCAACATATATCCCGCCGTGCCGTACTCAAGCTTCGCAGGATGGTCGTCCACATAGTGCGTCAGCCTGGCCAGCTCCATCTTCTGCACTGCTGCGAGCGCCTGCAACCGCTTCTGCATCGGTTGTGACCCGACGATGTGCGCCGGGACGCCACGCTCTTCCATGAATTCGTGCGACATCATAAAAGCCGACCGCTCTCGTTGGATGCGCACGTTCGAGCCCGCCAATTCCGCCATCGCCGCTTCTATCCTGTCCGAAAGCCCCGACTTCTTTGCCTCAGGTCGAGACGCAGCAGCATATTCGTCCGCCGACATCGTCGGGGCCACGCCGTCTGAGGTTCGACGGTAAGGTCGCGGCTTTACGTCGAACGGCTGTGCGATCGGCTTGGCGGCCGTATCGACGCTCAACAACTTCGTGATCGCACGCCGATGCTCGTCGCGATGTGCTGCATGAACGTCGGCGGCGTCACGGTGCTGCTCAGCCGCCGCAGAGGCAACAGCGTGGGTGCGATCGACGGAGGCGAGGTGCTCATTGGCGTCGTGGAGGCGACGCCTTGTTTCGGCTTCTGATGCCATCTCCGCCCTCGTCGCATTTCCGCGGCCAACCGCGTCCAGCAATTTGGTGCAGGTATCGGCGACAAGCTGCGCCCGTGACTGATCGCGGCGATGGGCGAGGTCCAACAGGGCGGCCTTCGCGGTGTTCTCGACGATAAGGCTGGCTTCTTCAACAAAGTCGTGGATGAGCCGTGCGGCGCGCTGATAGGTGAGCGCTGTATATCCGACAGCGATCCGAAGAGACTGCTCGTCAGCCCTCAGAACCGACAGGTCGGCGACGCGCCGGGCTTCGACCGCCGCGACTTCGCTGGCCCAAAAACGGTCGGCGTTACGTTTGCCTTTCGGCGTTTCGATGCCCATGCGCTCGAGAGCGTGACCCTTACTGCCGAGATACTCCTGGGCGTCGCCCACGACACCCATGTCCGCGTGCGACCGAGCGTCAACGCGAAGCCCGTGGTCCTCGGCAGCGAGTTGCTCGTTGATGAGTTCGGCCACGCGACTACGCAACGCGGGGATCCAGTCTTTCTTCGACACCTCGCGAACCTTCGGCTGCGCCAGCGTTCCCCTCGATGGTCGCCCGCGGCTGTCGCGGATCGCCTTACTGGTCTCGAAATCCCATCGGCCGTCTTTCATCAACTTCGCCGGCCGGTCATGATAGATAATGTAATAGTGCCAGTTGCGCCCGTCATTGTAGTGATCCGGGGCGTGGAGGACGGCGACATAGGGCAGGTTGCGGCCCTCGAACTCGTCAGCGATCGAACGCAAGGCTTTCACCTTGCCTTCCAGCGAAAGGATTTGCGGCAGCGAGCCATGGATCCGGTACTGCACGTGGCCAGAACGGGCCACCCGGATGGCGGCCGGAGGCCTTGCTTCGTCGTAGCCAGGCCTCCTCTCGATCCAGGCTCGGACGCGTTTGGCGTCGGCGGTGGGGACGATAGTGGCCCGGCCGGTCGTCTCCGCCTCGACGATCAGCCGCTGGAAAATGGGAGGACACCCGTTATCCGATCGCGCGGCCTGCCAGAACGGGTCGTTCGCGGGTAGGATGAGCTGGATCGAACTCTCGCCGGCCTTTCGCTCGTGATCCTCGTTCTTCCGCCAATAGTTTTTGCGCGCCCCGGGATCTTGGGAAATGTTCGTGAATAGCACCCGTGCACCGGCCTCGTCGTGAGCGACAGCGTTGTCCCGCTCCACGTAGGCATAGGCGGCGACCGGTTGGGACAAAGCGTCGGCGCTATCACCGGAGCCATCGAACTTGGCAGGCGATTCCAGTCTAGCAACGGCGCTGTCACGCTCAGCATAGCTGTTGTGGAGGGCCGCCGCACCGGCACGGTCGCCACCGTTGACCACCGCTGTGCTGGAAGCCTTACGGATTGTGCTGTGGGTGAAGGAAAACGAGGCCCGCCCGTCCGCCGTCTTTGGCCGCGTCGCTTGTGAGACCGGCCGACTGAAGTCAGGCAGTGCCTTGCGATCGTACCTTGGCGCGCGAGACCTCGCTTTGTGCGGACGTTATTCCTCACCTCGGACACGCCCGTTGCGCAGGAGGCCGAGGACATCGTTATCGCGGCTGCCGACATCCTCGTCGTCGTGGCTGCGGCCACGCCGGTTATGATCGATGCCGGACCGGACGGTGGTAGCTCCCGGTACAGGCGACATAGATTGGGACGGGGGCTGTTGCACAACGACCTCGTTTGATGAGGACGCCTAGAGGCTTTTAGCGTCCGTCCAGATTATAGAACGGTGCCGGTCTGTGCCGCATCGGCGATCCGTCGCTTTCGGGCACGTCGGATCGAATAAATCGGCGAACGGGCAGAAGTTCTCGTTCGCCGTTAAGCATTGGGAAACCGCGGCGAGACGTTGCCGTTGCTCGTGTTAAGCATTACCCAAGCCGCAGGCGCCCCGACGAGCTTGGCAGGGAGACGGTCGTCCGACCGATCTCGTTATGGCCCGAGGTATTCGGAATTTGGCAAGGGTTGGCCCCGCCAACGATTGCGGTATTGCACCTAACTGACCGGACATCACCTCAGTAGCGTCCTGCGACCCCTGAACGCCGTATTCGTTTGGGAAAAGCAAGTTTGGACGGACTTTCGACCGTGATTTGCCGGGAAAGAGAACCGCATGGGCTCCCCGGTCGTAATCTCTGCCAAAAATCGGAGCCTCTTTGGTTCTCTTTCTGTAACGTTCGGAAGGGAGAGAGCCTTAGGCTCGTCCGTTGGCCGTCTGTTTGATGGCGATGGTTCGGTTGCGGAGACGTTCAGAATGGCCGGCCGCTTGTTGGCACCTAGCGAGGAACGATCATAGCATCGGGATCGCCGGCGGCGAGGGCGGCCATGTGGCCGAGGATCAGGTCGCGGGTCAGGAAGCGGCCGTGCGCGGCCATGTCGTGGCGGGCGACGATGGGGAAGGTCGACAGGATATAGTCGGCGTCGACGGCGTCGAGGTCGTATAGGTGGAGATAGAGCGCGTCGAGCCGTGCCCGCCGCTGCTGCCGATCGGCCTCGTCCCATGCGAGCGGCGGCCCTTCGTGGCCTAGATCGCGGGCGAAGGCGGCCATGTCGTTTGCGGTGTGGACAAGTCGCAGCACCTCGCGTTGGACGATCTCGCGCGCGGTCAGCGGCCCGAAGGTGCGGTCGTAGGCGGCGGGTGGAATGACGGGGAGCTGCTCGACCATATACCAGTTCGCGTGCGTGCCTTGAAGCTTTGACCGAGCGACATAGTCGAGGGCGAAGGCATTGAGGTTGCCAGCGAACAAGGCCGTATCCGGCGCAGAAGGCAGCGTCAACAGAGCGGCCGTGTTGCCGAAGGCGGCAGCCGGGACGATCGCGGCAATTATGGTCCGTGCGTCGGTTGGCCTGGCGATGTCACGATAGGCGAGCGACCATTCGCGCTTGGGTTCAACGTTGTGCCAGTCGACCAGATATTGCGCCTCGGGCGTGAAGGCCGGGTTGGCTTTCTGTCCTGCCGTCACTGCCTCGCTGACGGCGGCATTGTGAAGGTTGTCGAGGTTGACCCCGACGTTAGCTGCGCGGTGGTCGAACTGGTTGAACATCCGACCGACGTACAGCGGCACCGCCTCGGCCGCGCCGCGCTTCATCCGGCCGCCGGCGACAGAGTACCAGCCGTCTGCGGTCAGTTCGACGCGGGTGCGAAACAGGTGGCTGTCGTTGGTCATATCGAACATGCGACTGTACCTGACCCGCCACGGCGTTTGCGGCGGACGGACGCGGTGGTCGACGAGGACCGGCAGTCGAGCATAGATCGCCGTCGTCAGGTCGGCATCGCGCCGCGACCGAAAAACTGGCGCGGTGCCGGTGTTCGGGTTGACCGCGGCGAAGTCGGCCGGAGTCATCGGGAAGGCCGCGTCGGCCAGGTGGTCGTCGCGCGTCGAGCCTAGGAAGAAGCCACACGTCGCCGCCCCGAAGCGCCGCTCCGTCCCACCAAAGACGATGTGCTGTCGCCGCGGCGAAACCGGTCGTCGGCTCAGCGGCGTGATCGCTACGACCCGGCTTCGGTGACAGCCCGAACCAGATGCGGCACAACTCGTCGGCCCAACGAAACGCGTCATCGTCGGCGAGCGGATGAACGGCGCGTCGGTAGGGGTCGGAAAGCGCCTTGTCGAGGAAGGCCGCTACCGCCTCGACCAGATGGCCGACGAAATACGCTCCCACGGCGAAGCCGATGCCGCCGGCCAGTGGGCCATGACTGGAAATTGCTCTTCGAGCGAGGGCATGATCAGCGCGAACGAGCCGAGCACGACGGCACCGGGCAGCAGAACGCCGAACAGGTCGCCGACGCATTTGCTGCCTTGCCCGCGCCGCCCTCGGCCTCCGCCATCCGTCCGCTCTCCATCGGCAAATCTACCCCTCTTCCAGTTTTGCGGCCAGTGCTCCCCCATGGCCTTGCCTCGGGCGGCGGCGGACCTAGTCTACGCGATCATGGGCACGAATAGAGACGGCGAGTCGGCGTCTCCGACCTGGGCTCCGGTGCGCGAGCGGGTGCTGCGCTTCGTCGAGGACCGGGTCTATCCGGCCGAGCCGGTCCTCGACCACGGCGATCCGGCCGAGGCGCGGGTGGTGCTGGCCGGGCTGATGGCCGAGGCGAAGGCCGCTGGGCTGTGGGCGCTCGGCCATCCGGTCGCGATCGGCGGGCAGGGGATGCCGTTCCTCGACTATGTCCACGTCAACGAGGTCGTCGGGCGGAGCCAGCACGCGATGGTCGCGCTGGGGACGCACTCGCTCCAGGATTCGCTGATGCTCGAGCGCTATGCCGCGCCCGAGTGGCGGGCGAAGTACCTGCTGCCGCTCGTCGCCGGCGACATCTTTCCGAGCTTCGCGATGACCGAGCCCGACGTCGCGTCGAGCGACCCGACGCAGCTCCGGACCCGCGCCACAATCGACGGCGGCGACTGGGTCATCCGCGGCCGCAAGTGGTTCACGACCGGCGCGGCGGCCGCGGCGTACACGACGGTGATGTGCCGGACCGAGGACGCGGGCGTGCCCGACCACGCCGCTTTCTCGATGATCGTCGTGCCGACCGACACGCCGGGCTATACCATCGTCCGCGATACGCCGGTGCTCGGGCTGCGCCACGGCCTGTCGGGCCACTATGAGGTCGCCTACGACGATGTCCGCGTGCCGGCGGCGAACCTGCTCGGCCCGCGCGGGCAGGGCTTCGCCATCGCCCAGATGCGGCTCGGGCCGGGGCGCATCTTCCACTGCATGCGCTGGCTCGGCCAGGCGCAGCGGGCGTTCGACCTGATGTGCCGGCGATTGAACGAGCGCACCGCGGGCGGCGAACGCCTCGCCGACAAGCAACTGATGCAGACGTTCGTCTTCGACAGTGCGGCCCAGATCCAGGCGGCGCGGCTCCTCACCCTCGACGCCGCCGCCAAGCTCGACGCGGGCGGCGACGCGCGGGTCGAGATCGGGCTGATCAAGGTGGTTGGCGCGAAGATGCTCCACGACGTCGTCGACCGCGCCGTCCAGGTCCACGGGGCCGCGGGGCTAACCGACGACACGCCGCTGTCGATCATGTACCGTCACGCCCGCGAGGCGCGCATCTACGACGGCCCCGACGAGGTGCATGTCACCAGCGTCGGCAAGCGCCTGCTGCGCGCCTATGCCGGCAACGGCCCGGGGGTCGATTTCGGGGCGGCGGCGTGAGCCTCAATCCTCCCCGCAGGCGGGGAGGATCGTCGTAACCGACCTCGCCGCCGCCATCGCCGCGCTCCTCCGCCGCGCCGGACACGATGCGACCGTCGCCGGCGTGATCCCGCTGTCGGGCGGGGCGTCGTCGGCGACCTTCGCCGTCGACGCGGCGCGCG